>JANWJJ010000001.1 GCA_025451955.1 Rudaea sp.
ACTTCGCAGGTCAGCAGCGGCACGCGCACTTCGGCGAAGCTGGTGACGTCGGCGTAAAACACTCGACCGAGGCCGTGGCTGCGCCAGGGACGAGCGATGACGATGCGGTCGATGTAGAGAAATTCCGCGTAACGCTCGTGGAACCAGCGGAAATTCAAGCTTGCGTAGTCGGAGGTTTCGCGCAACGCGATCAGGAATCCGGCGAGCTGGCCATCGGCCTCGGCAATGCGGAAATACGCCGCTTGTTCGGATAGCGCGCGCAGGCGCGCCATGTCCAGCGGCAGAATCGTGGGGCCGGCGGCGTTGTTCAGCGCGAGCACCGAATCCAGCTCGTGCTCGTTGACGTCGCGGATCGTGATGGCCATTCCGATTCACTCCAGGGCGCGAACGGGAGCGTGCGCGCGATTTCTTGACGCGATTATCGCATGCGTGCCACGGACTGACCATGTCGGCGCGCTGGCTTTTTCGTTAACGCGATGTGTACGCGCCGCGTTTGCGCAATGACTTCGGACAGGTTGCAGCCGGCACGCCGCAGTCTATGATGCGCAGATGCGATTCACGTCGATCAACCATATCCAGTTGCTGCGCTACGCCGGATTTTTTACTTTGATCTGCGTAGGCACGCCGCTGCTGAGCGTGTCCTGGCGCGCGGCGGATGTACTCACGGGTTCACCCGAGTACATCGGCTGGTGCGTTGCCTATGCGGTTTTCGGGGTGGCCTACTGGCTGGCGACGCGCGACCTCGGACGTCGACTGCCCGGTTTGCAGCGCGTGCCCTTGCTGATCGTCATGAACCTCGCCGCGTTTGCCATCGGCTGGTTCAGCCATAGCGGAATTTCGGGCATTCTGACCATGCTGATTGCCGGAGTGGTGCCATGGACGCTGCCGTTCTGGCCCGGCGTGGCCTGGGTCTTCCTGCAAAGTTTTTCGCTGATCCCGATCTTCGTTGTTTTTCTGCCGTACAGCGTATTCGACGCCATCGTGCAGTGTTCGCTATATCTCGGATTTTCCGCCTTCACCTACGTCACCTCGCTGGTCGCCAAGCAGCAGACCGATTCGCGCGAAGAGCAACGGCGTCTGAATTCCGAACTGCGCGCGACGCGCACCCTGCTCACCGAATCCAGCCGCATCGCCGAGCGCATGCGCATCTCGCGCGAGTTGCATGATCTGGTCGGCCATCATCTGACCGCACTGAGCCTGAATCTGGAAGTCGCCAGTCATCTGGTCAGCGGCGGCGCGCAAGAGCATGTGCGTCAGGCGCAGTCGGTCGCCAAGCTGCTGCTGTCGGACGTGCGCGAAGTGGTCAGCCAGTTGCGCGATGACGATGCCATCGATTTGACCGAAGCATTGAAGACCCTGGTCGAAGGTGTGCCGGGTCTGGACATCCATCTGGAATTGCCGCCGCGGTTCTCGGTCGACGATCCGCGCCGG
The DNA here is from genome assembly GCA_025451955.1 of Rudaea sp. Taxonomy (GTDB): domain Bacteria; phylum Pseudomonadota; class Gammaproteobacteria; order Xanthomonadales; family Rhodanobacteraceae; genus Rudaea. The sequence goes on from JANWJJ010000001.1 coordinate 1,432, forward strand.
GCGCAGGTGCTGTTGCGCTGCGCCCAGGAAATCATCACCAATACCGTGCGTCATGCCGGTGCGCGCAATCTGTGGCTGAGCTTCGAGCGCACCGGGGCGAACGAACTGGCGATCCACGCCCGTGATGACGGCCGCGGCGCCGGCGAGTTGCATCAAGGCAACGGTCTGACCGGTATGCGCGAACGCCTGGCCCAGATCGGCGGACGCCTGAATATCACCACTGCGCGCGATCGCGGTTTCGCGCTCGATGCCTGGGTGCCACTGGAGGCTGCACGATGACGACGTCCCGGACGATTTCCGTCTGCCTGGTCGACGACCAGACCTTGGTGCGGCAGGGCATCCGTTCGCTGCTCGAATTGTCCGACGATATCCGCGTGGCGGCCGAAGCCGTCGACGGCATGCAGGCGGTCGAGGTGATTCCGCAGGTGAAACCCGATGTCGTGCTGCTCGACATGCGCATGCCGGGCATGTCCGGACTGGACGTGCTCAACGCGCTGGCCGCGCGCAACGAATTGCCGCCGACCATTATCCTGACCACGTTCGACGACGATCAACTCGTGCTGGCCGGGCTCAAGGCCGGTGCGCGCGGTTATCTGCTCAAGGATGTGTCGCTGGATCAACTCGTGGATGCGGTGAAAGCCGTCGCCGACGGCGGTTCGTTGGTGGCGCCGGTCGTGACCCAGCGTTTGTTATCCGGTCTGGAGCGCATGCACAACGATTTCACCAGTCTGGACCGGCCCGATCCGCTGACCGAGCGCGAAACCGAAATCCTGCGGTTGATGGCCGGCGGTTACAGCAACAAGGAAATCGCCAATTCGCTGGGCGTGGCCGAAGGCACGGTCAAGAACCATGTTTCCAACATCCTTTCCAAACTCGGTGTGCGCGACCGCACCCGGGCGGTGCTAAAGGCGTTCGAGCTGGGGATTGTTTAGAAGTAGTCACAAAAACTACTGCGCTCGGTATTTTGCGCGAGGACGGTGCTCGGAATCCTCATGTGCCCAAAGTACACTCCGGTTCCTGCGCTCCGTCCTCGCGCAAACTCCCTTCGCTCGCTACGTTTTTGCGGCTACTTCTTGGTCTTGGCGGCCTCCCGTAGCCTTCGCACGCAAGAGCAAGTACCATCTGCAACCTGATTTCTGGGAGACTCGGAATGACCCGTCTGTTCGAAGTACTCGTCGCCGTCATCATCGTCTTTGTGCTGGCGGTCGTGTTCGCTCTTGCCTTGCCCAGCCATCGGCATATCGAACGCTCGGTCGAGGTCAGTTCGCCGGTGCGTCAGGTGTTCGATGTCGTCGATGGATTCCGCACGTATCCGTCGTGGAATGCCCTGCGTGCCTACGATCCCAAGGTGCAGATGAATTTCGAGGGCGCGGCCTTGGGTCCCGGCGCCCGCCTCGACTGGTACAGCACTGATTCGCGTATCGGCAACGGCAACCTGACCGTGGCCGCCGATCCGGCGCCGCAGCAGGATCAGCAGGTTACCTGGGACGTGCAAAACGACTGGCGCGGCCAGAACAAGCGCTTCACCATCGACATCACGCCTTCTGCCAACGGCAAGACCGCGAAGATCACCATGGGCTACGATGTCGATTACGGCTGGAATCTGGTTGCGCGCTATGCCGGCATGTATCTGCAAGGCGATCCGGCCACCCAGATCCAGTATCAGCTCACCAGCTTGCAGAACATGCTGGCCACGTTCCCGAACGTCGACTACAAGGATCAGGATGTCCAGATCGCGGATGTGACCGCGCAACCGATCCTGTTCGTTTCCACCACGGCCAAGCGCACCCTGGATGACGTTGCCGACGCCACCACCAAGGCGATGGATCAAATCCAGGCCGTGATCAAGAAAGACAAGCTCAATATCGCCGGCCCGCGCATGACCGTGACCACCAACTGGGGCGACGAGAATTATGATTTTGACATCGCGCAGCCGGTGGACAATAACAACGTACAGGTGAGTGATCCGGTCAAGACCGGCACCAGCTACGGCGGCAAGGCCCTGGTGACTTCGTTCACCGGCTCGGCCGCGCAATTGCCGCTGATGCGCCTCGTGCTCAAGGCCTACGCCTACACGCACGGCTACATCTTCGATGAAGCCTCCGAGGGCAACGGCCGTTTCTACGACGAGCTGACCACGAAAGATTCGACTGCGGCCGACGACGCGCAATCCTTCAGCGTCTTCCTTCCGATCCAGACGCAATAATTTTCCCGATTGGTGACGCAAAACGGGCGGCGCAGGCCGCCCATTTTGTTTTGCCCGGGAACTTTTCCGCCACTTTGCGGTATTTTGCGCGGCACCTGTGATTTTTCCGGCGTCGTGCTGGAAGGTCGCGTGCCTAAATGCGTCGCCTATGCGACGGAACGAACGAAACAACTTCGGTGACCTGACGATGATCGAAACCCGGCAACTGACCAAACGCTACGGCGAGCTTACGGCCGTCGACGGCATTTCCTTCAAACTCGAACCCGGGCGTGTGCTCGGCTTCCTCGGCCCGAATGGCGCCGGCAAATCCACGACGATGAAGATGATCGCGGGGTTTCTCGCGCCGACTTCGGGTAGTGCAACGGTCTGCGGTCACGATGTGGTCGATGACGCGCTGGCAGCCAAGCGCGTGGTCGGTTATCTGCCGGAGGGCGCGCCGAGCTACGGCGAAATGACCACGCGTGGGTTTCTCGATTTCGTTGCCGAAGTTCGCGGACTGAAAGGTGCGCATCGCACGCAGCGCATCGACGATGTGATCGAACGCCTGCATCTGAATGGCGTACTGGAGCAGCCGATCGAAACCTTGTCGAAAGGTTTCAAGCGCCGTGTGGGATTGGCGCAGGCGATTGTCCACGACCCAGCCGTGTTGATTCTCGATGAGCCAACCGACGGCCTCGATCCGAACCAGAAGCACGAGGTTCGCGCGCTGATCAACGCGATGGCCAAGGACAAGACCATCGTTGTATCCACGCATATTCTCGAGGAAGTCCACGCCGTATGCAGCCGCGCAATCATCATTGCGCAGGGGAAAATCCTCGCCGATGCCACGCCGGCCGAGCTTGAAGCGCGCTCGCGTTATCACCAGGCGGTATCGCTGACCACGGCCAACGCCGCAGCGGCGAAAGAAGTGCTGTCGCGCGTGGCCGATGTCGCCGCGATCGAAATTGATCCCCAGGATCGCCGCATCACCGCGTTTCCGAAACCCGGCAAGCAGATTTTCGGCGCGATTAGCGATCTGCTGAAGACGCAAGGTATACAAGTGAGCGAATTGCAACTTGAAAGCGGACGCATGGACGAAGTGTTCCGCACGATCACCCAGGGCGAAGCAAAGCAGGTGCAGGCATGAGCGCCATCACGACGATCTTCAAACGCGAATTGTCGAGTTATTTCGCGACCCCGGTCGCCTACGTTTTCATCGTGATCTTTCTGCTGCTGGCAGGCACGTTCACGTTCTATCTCGGCAATTTCTACGAACGCGGCCAGGCCGATTTGCTGCCGTTCTTCAGCTTCCATCCGTGGCTGTACCTGTTCCTGGTGCCGGCGGTCGGCATGCGCCTGTGGTCGGAAGAACGCAAGAGCGGCACGATCGAACTGCTGCTGACCTTGCCGGTGACGATGTGGCAGGCGGTGGCCGGCAAGTTCCTTGCGGCGTGGGCCTTCATCGGCATCGCGCTGGTGCTGACTTTTCCGATCTGGATCACGGTGAATTATCTCGGCTCGCCCGACAACGGCGTGATATTCGCCAGCTATCTCGGCAGTTTTCTGATGGCCGGGGCGTTTCTCGCCATCGGTTCGTGCGTCTCGGCGTGCACGCGCAATCAGGTGATCGCGTTCATTCTCACCGTGGTCGTGTGTTTTCTATTCTTGCTGGCCGGGTTCCCGCTGGTGCTGAATTTCTTCGGCGCCTGGGCTCCGCAGGGTTTGGTCGATGCGATTTCGGGTCTGAGTTTCCTCACCCATTTCACTTCGATCAGCAAGGGCGTGATCGACTTGCGCGACTTGATCTATTTCCTGCTCACGATCGCCTTCTGGCTGTATGCCAGCGCGGTGGTGATTGATCTCAAGAAAGCGGACTGAGGCAGACCATGACATCCAATCGCAAACTCCTGACCGGCGGCGCGCTCGCGGTACTCGCGGTGCTGTTCGTGGCCGTGATCCTGATCAGCAATACGCTGTTCCGCGGCGCCCAGCTCGACCTGACCAGTAATCATTTGTATACCTTGTCGCAAGGTACAAAAAATATACTTGCCGGTATCGACGAGCCGATTCATCTGTACCTGTTCTATTCCGACAAGGGCTCGCGCGATCTGCCGCAACTGCGCACCTATGCGCAGCGCGTGCGCGAGATGCTCGAAGAAATGGCCGGGCGCGCGCACGGCAAGATCAAGCTCGATGTGATCGATCCGCTGCCGTTTTCCGAGGATGAGGATCGCGCCACCGGCTACGGCTTGCAGGCCGTGCCTGCGGGACAGAATGGCGACAAGTTGTTCCTCGGCCTGGTCGGCACCAATTCCACCGATGGCAAATCCGTAATTCCGTTCCTGCAGCCGAACAAGGAAGCGTTTCTCGAATACGACGTTGCCAAGTTGATCCACGATCTGACCGAAACAAAAAAGCCGGCGGTGGGCCTGCTTTCCAGTTTGCCGATGGGGCAAGGCTTCGATCAGCAGACGCGCTCGCTGCGCGATCCCTGGGCTGTGGACCAGCAGTTGACGCAGCAATTCGATGTGCACCAGTTGAATGCGGCGTCGCTGAAATCGATCGACAAGGACATCAATGTACTCGTCGTCGTGCAGCCGAAAAATCTGTCCGACAATGCGGTCTACGCCATCGACCAGTTCGTGATGCGTGGCGGCCACCTGCTGGTGTTCGTCGATCCGGAAGCGGAAGCCGACACGTCCGGTGCTGACCCGAACAATCCGCAGGCAGCGATGATGGCCGACAAGTCTTCGGACCTGCCGAAACTGTTCAAGGCCTGGGGCGTGGAATACGATCCGCACAAGATCGTGCTCGATCGTGCGCATGCCTTGCAGATCAGCATTGCGCAAGGTGCGCCGCCGGTGCGCGACGCGGCGATTCTCGGCTTCAACAAGACCGATCTCAATGCCGATGACGTCACCACCGCGAATCTGGACAGCATCAATATTTCCAGCGCCGGTTATTTTGCCCTTGCCAAGGGTTCCAAAAACAAACTCGTGCCGTTGATCCAGACCAGCACCGATGCGATGACGGTGCCGAGCGAACGAGTCAAGTTTCTGCCCGATCCGAGCCAGTTGCTCAACGGCTATCAGCCGAGCCACGAAAGTTATGTGATCGCCGGCCGTCTCGAAGGCAAGTTCACCACGGCGTTTCCCGAGCGCAAGGATGCCGGTCATCTGGCCGCGGCGAAAGATTCCGGCGAAATCATCCTGGTCGCCGACACCGACATGCTCACCGACCGGTTGTGGGTGCAGATCCAGCCGTTCTTCGGCCAGAAGCTGATGAACGCCTTTGCCAATAACGGCGATTTCTTCATCAACGCCGTAGATAACCTCGCCGGTTCGTCGGATCTGATCTCGATTCGCGGGCGCGCCACTTCGCAGCGGCCGTTCACCCGCGTCGAGGACATGAAGCGCGCCGCCGAGGAAAATTTCCGCGGCAAGGAACAGGAACTGCAACAACAGCTCAACGACACCGAGCGCAAACTGACCGAACTGCAAAGCGGCAAGAGCAAGGGCAGCGAGTTGATTCTTTCGCCTGAACAACAGTCGGAACTGCAAGGCTTCATGCAGAAGAAAGTCGAGATTCGCAAGCAATTGCGCCAGGTGCGACTGAGTCTGGACGAGCGCATCGACGCGCTCGGCGCACGTTTGAAACTGATCAACATCGGCTTGATGCCGCTGCTGATCACGCTCGCCGCGCTTGCGTTCGCGTTCTTGAAACGCCGCCGTCGTAGGGCTTGAATTTTGGAAGTGCGGGAAGGATGCCCGCTTTGTGATCATTGCAATCGGGGATGATTGCAGAAATTTTGGAAGTGCGGGAAGGATGCCCGCTTTGTGATCTTTGCAATCGGGGATGATTGCAGAAATAAAGGGCTTTTTATGAACGCCAAAAAACTCTATTTGCTGATTGCCGTCGCTGTACTCGCGCTGATCGCGGCTTTCGCCATCAACCGCGCTAATCGTCCGCAAAGCGATGTTGCCGCGCAGGCCAAGCCGCTGTTGCCGCAACTGCACGATCACGTCAACGACGTGAATGCGATCACGCTCACCGGTGCCGGCGGCAAGGTGCTGGTCGCGCTCAAGCGCGGCAAGGACGACTGGAGCGTGACCGAGAAATCCGGTTATCCGGCCGATCTGGCGAAGATCCGCGAATTCCTGCTCAAGCTCGATCAGGCGACATTGATCGAACAGAAGACCGCCAATCCTAAACTCTATGCCGAACTTGGCGTGGATGAGGTCAAGGACAACGGTGCCAAGGGCGTGCTCGTGGATATCGGCGGTTTGACGCAGCCGGTCAAGCTTATCATCGGCAATTACAACGGCGCAGGCGGTGGCGGAACTTTTGTGCGTATGGATGGCCAAACGCAAAGCTGGCTGGCCAGCGGCAATTTGACCGTAGCCAAGAACGTTGCCGACTGGGAACAGCGCGAGCTCACCGATATTCCATCGAGCCGGCTGAAATCCATCACGCTGACCAATCCCGACGGCAAGATAATGGCTGCCGCTAAGGAAAATCCGGGCGATTCCAACTTCAAGGTTACCGATGTGCCGAAAGGTCGCGAGGTCAGCTCGGATTTCGTTGCCAATAGCCTGGGCTCGGTGCTGTCCGGCCTGAAAGCCGATGACGTTTTTGCGGCCAAGAATGCCGTGCCCGGCGACAAAGTATACAAAGCGGACTATACCGCGTTCGACGGTCTGATCGTGAGCGCCACCGGCTGGGAGCAAGGCGGCAAGGATTACGCCCAGTTTGCGGCGAAGCTCGATACTGTCGCCGCCAACGCGCAGATCGACGCCGATCAAGCCAAGGCCAAGGCTGAGTACGACGCGGCCGTCGATGCGGCGAACAAGAAAGTCGCCGAGGAAAAATCCACCACCGGCGCGCAGGCCAAGGCCAACGCCACGGCGGCATCGGATGTCGCCAAGCCGCTGGCGGTCAGCGATCCGGCCAAGGATCGGCAAGGCAAGCTCGATGCCTTGAACAAGGAAGTCACGTTACTGACCAAGGCGTTCTCTGGCTGGAGTTTCGTGCTGCCCAGCTACAAGTTTGCCGACATGACCAAGAGCATGGACGACATGCTCAAGCCGCTGGAGACGAAAAAGCCCGAGTCCAAGGATGCGAAAAAACCTGCGGCGAAAGCGCACAAGTAAATGCAGCGCGGATTTCATGAGGCGCGGACCTAAATGAAACGCGGATTCGGCATTGCCGCCGCCGCGCTCGGTGCGATAGCCGTCGCGCTCGGCGCATTCGGCGCGCATGCCTTGCGTGGTCGCATCGACGCGGCGGCCATGCAAGTCTGGCACACCGCAGTCGATTACCAGTTCTGGCACGCGCTCGCCTTGCTGGCTGTCGCCGGGTTCGCGTCCACGCGCAATGCGCGTCTGTGGCGCGCGAGCGCATTCGCCTTCATCGTCGGCAGTGTGATGTTCTGCGGTAGCCTGTACGCACTCGCCCTGGGTGTGCCGCGCTGGATCGGCGCGGTTACGCCCTTGGGCGGTCTGGTCCTGATCGCAGGCTGGGTCTTGCTTGGCGCCGCTTTCTGGTGCGGTGCGGCAAAGGAATAGATTGGCGCACCCGGAGTGCCGGCGCATAATCCCTCTCGAACGGGCGTTTGTTTGATCGCCACAACGTTGATCGAAGAGAGGGGAATATCATGTCAGCCATGCGCATTGGATACGGCCGCCATTGCCGTATATTTCTTGCTTCTTTTATTTGTATAACGATGGCGCTGCCGTTGGCGGCGCAAACCATCAGCGCGCCGGGATTGACTGCTCCCGGTACGATTTCCTACGACGCGCTCGGCACGCCGACGATCAAAGCGGCGAACGAAAACGATGTCGCGTTCCTGCAAGGCTATGCGCAGGCCAAGGCGCGTTTCTTCGAGATGGACTTTGATCGCCGCGCCGCCAGCGGCATGCTCGCGGAACTGGTCGGCTCGGCCGCATTGTCCAGCGATGTGCAGACGCGCACGCTGGGTTTGCGCCGCGCAGCCTGGGCGACATGGACGGTGCTCGACAGCGATACGCGCGGCTGGCTCAAGGCCTATTCGGACGGCGTGAATTTCTGGTTGCAGACCCAGCCGCTGCCGCCGGAATACGGTGCGCTGATGCTCACGCGTGCCGAGCCTTGGTCGCCGGTGGACACCATCACCGTCGGCAAAGGTCTGGCGTTCCAGCTTTCGTTCGATCTCGACATTCAGAACACCATTGATTTTGCCGCGTACCAGCAGGCCGCCGCCGCGGCCAAAGTCGATCCGAATGCGCTGTTCTTCGGCGACACGCATCGTTTCGCGCCGCCGGACGATCACGTAACCGTGCCCGGCTTCGAGCCCACCGACAGCACCGGCCCGGCCGCGCAGACGAAAGCATTGGTTGCGTCGATAGGCAACCTGAGCGTGAATCCGCTGGCGCTGAAACTGGCGCAGGAATATCACGCGAAGATCGCCGCCAATCCCTTCATTGCTCCGACCCTGCATCCGCGTCTGGGTCGTGGCGGCAGCAACGAATTCGCCGTCAGCGGCAGCGTCACCGCGTCGGGAAAACCGATCATCGCCAACGATCCGCATCTGACTCTGGCGTTGCCGCCGATCTTCATCGAAATGCACTTGATCTCGAGCGACGGCCTCAATACCACCGGTGTCAGCGTGCCCGGAACGCCCGGCATCATCCAGGGTTGCAACAGCAATATCTGCTGGGGCAGCACGGTCAATCCAATGGACGTGACCGATACCTTCCTCGAAAACTTCGTGGTGAACAGTTACGGTCTGCCGACTGCGATTGCGCGCGCCGACGGCTCGACCGAGCCGGTGCAGTGGGTGTTCCAGAGTTATTACGTCAACCAGATGACGCCGGGCCAGACCGACAATATCGCGCGCGATAATTCCATCGGCTACACCAACGGCGCCGTTACCGTGATCGTGCCGCGCCTGAACAATGGGCCGATGGTGCAACTCGACAGTCCCGGCAATTGTGCGCTGACAGGGCAGCAAGGCAGTCCTGCGTTTGCTTGCGGTCTGGCGATTGCCTATACCGGTTGGGGCCCGACTTTCGAGCTGAAGGCATTCAGGCTGATCGATCGTGCGCAGAACATGACCGATTTCCAGACTGCGCTGACCTGGTTCGATTTCGGTTCGCAGAATTTCGCCTATGCCGATACCGCCGGCAATATCGCTTATTTCACCAGCGCGGAAAATCCGATCCGCGACGACTTGCAGAACGCCGGCAAGTGGATCGGTTCGCCGCCGTTCCTGATTCGCGATGGTTCCGGTGCCGCGCACAACGACTGGTTACCGGTGACGCATCCGCAACCGAATCAGGCAGTGCCGTATGAAATCATGCCGGCGTCGGAAATGCCGCATGTGATCAATCCATCGACGGGTTATTTCGCCAACGCCAACAACGATCCGATCGGTGTGACCTTGGGCAACAATCCGTTCGGCATGACTCGTCCGGGCGGCGGCATCTACTATCTGAATTACGGTTACGACGCCTATCGCATGGGCCGCATCGACAGATCACTGTCGTCGATGATCGCTGCCGGCCACAAGATCACGATGGCCGACATCGAACAGGTGCAGCTCAACAATCAGCCGGTCGACGCGCAATTGCTGCTGCCATATCTGCTCACTGCGTATCAGAATGCATCGGCCGGTGGCGCGTGGGGGCCGCTCGCGCAACTGGCGGCCGATCCCGGCGTGACCGAGGCGATCTCGCGTTTGACGGCGTGGGATCTGTCCACGCCGACCGGTTTGCAACAAGGCTTCGATGCGGGCGTCGCGCCCGGCACCGCGCCGACCCAGGCGCGACTCGACGACAGCGTTGCCGCCACGGAATTTTTCATGTGGCGCAGCAATGCGATCAAGAACACGATTGATGCGACGCTGACGGGCTACGGCCTCGGCAGTTATCTGCCCGGCGACGACAGCGCGTATACGGGATTGAAATTCCTGCTCGACGCGTTCCCGGTACTCGGCGGACACGGTGCCTCCGGCATCAATTTCTTCAACGTGCCGAATGCGCCGGATGCGGCGTCGGCGCGCGACTTCGTCCTGCTGCAAAGCCTCAAGAATGGGCTGGATCAACTCGCGAGCAATTCCTTCGCCGCCGCCTTCGGCAATTCCACGGATCAATCGACGTATCACTGGGGCGCGCTGCATCGTTTCGTACTCGAACATCCGCTGGGCGGCCCGTTCAATCTTCCCGGCCCGAATCCTTACGGCTTCACGGATCTTTCTGCGGACTTGCCCGGCTTGTCGCGCGACAGTTCCTACGAGACGGTCAATCCCGGTGGCGGCACCTTGCGCGTCAGCGGCGTCAACGATTTCATGTTCAGCGGTGCGACTGCACCGGGCCGACGTTTCGTCGGACAGATGAGCACGCCGATCAATGCCGTGGAAGTGATCCCCGGCGGTGAATCTGCGGTACTCGGCGATCCGAATTACGCCAGCCAGTTGCTGTTGTGGCTCACCGGCAGCTATCACCCGCTGGTCGTCGATCCGAACGCGGCGCTGCAGGGCACGACGACGACGGTCAGCTTCACGCCGGGTGGTTAAAGCCAATACCAACAAGCTCTGTGATCCCGCCATGGATTGGCGGGATCCAGACTGCAGGATGCGAGCCTACGATTTACTGGAGGCTGCCATCCCTGGTTTCTGGATTCCCCTCGGCCCGCTGTCGCGGGCTTCGACCCTGCCGGAATGACGGCTATCCTGAGGACGTCTTCCAGCACCAGTGCCACGGCTCGTAGGCTATGCCGTGCGGGTTCCCGCGCGGATAGCTCAAGCGGAAATCGAAGCGCTGCGCGTTGGCGGATAACCACGCGAAGGCCGACGAGCGCTCGAATTCCTCTTCCAGTGCCGCGCAACCCGGCGTGGTGATATCCAGCGCGCGGCCGGAGTGGTGTTCGCTATAGCCAGGTGCGGCGCTCACGCGCAGGATTTCCACGATGTCCAGGCCGCGTTCGAGCTTGCGCTTGAGGATGCCGAGTTGGTGCTCGACGCTGCGGAATGCCGACACGATCTGCAATTCCACGCCATCGCGCGCCGCCGCATCGCGCATGCGCGTCCATGCGCGCGCGGCGCGCGGCGACAGCCATTGCGGCCGGTTCTGCGTGTCGTAGCCGATAAAGCCGAGCCGCTTCGGCTCGCGCACGCGCGCAAGATCGCGCGCGCGACCGTAATCGCGCGGCACGCCAAGGGCGAAGGCTGTGGCGATGCTGGTGCGCGGATCGGCGCTGCGTGCGGGCTGCGGTTGCATGGTCGTGTGTCGGAATTCAGCCTGGCGAGGATTTGCGCAACAGGGCGAGGAATGTGCGCGGCTGCTGCTTGGTGGCGGCGATCGCGGCGCGCGCGGCCGGACGCCAGTACTGTGCAAGATAGCGTTGCAGCAAGGTTTCGAGTTCGGCAAATGCTGCAGGGGACATCGGCGTGCTGAAGTCCAGATCATCGCCGGTGTTGCGTCGCCGGTTGAGCGCCTGCCAGTGCCCGAACAGACTCCAATGCGGCGCGTAGCGATCGAGGCTTTCCACCTGCATGACAAGATGATCGGACTTCTTCAAGCGAGTGCGTTTGATGCCGCGGATCGCGTTCCACGGAATCTGCGCCATCTCGCCGTGCACTCGCGGTTTCAGACTCAATCCCCGTGGCGAAAGGATCATGGCCGGATTGCCATCCTGCAATTGATATACAAACCGCAGCATGCGCAGCACCGCGACCAGCGCGGCGAGAACAACGCTCGCCAAGGCCCACCACGATACCGCGCGATCGGGTTGCAGCAAACGCCACACCAGACCGACGGATTGCAGGCCCGTGGCCGGCTCCGGTGTGCGCTGTGGATGCACGATGCGCCAGACCAGCCAGTCGATAGTCACGATGACGACGATGGCGTGACCAAGCACAGTCTTGGCCAGTCGCTTGCGATCGTATTCGATGCGCACTGTGCGATTCAGCGACGCTTCGGCTGCTGTTTCCACGCGCGATACCATGGTTGGCGCTGGTATGGCTTTCATTTTTTCGCTCTCGATGCGGATGCCGCACGGGTTGCATCCGTCTTCCAGCGCCCGGTTTTGCGCAAGGCATCGCGCAGCAGGTATTCGATCTGCGCGTTGACGCTGCGCAATTCGTCGTCGGCCCAGCGCTGCACGGCGTCGAGTACGTCGGCGCCAATGCGCAGCGGATAGGCTTTTTTCTCGGTGCCCATGCGCTCAGGTATACAAGGTGCCGGTATTGACGATCGGCTGGGTGCCGCGTTCGCCGCACAGTACCACCAGCAGGTTCGACACCATCGCCGCCTTGCGTTCTTCGTCGAGTTGCACGACGCCGCGGGTCTTGAGCTGATCCAGCGCCATCTCGACCATGCTCACCGCGCCTTCGACAATCTTGGTGCGCGCCGCGATGATTGCGCTGGCCTGCTGGCGTTGCAGCATCGCCTGTGCGATTTCCGGAGCGAAGGCCAGATGCGAGATGCGCGACTCGATCACTTTCACGCCGGCGCTGGCGAGGCGCTCCTGGATTTCCTTTTGCAAATGATCGGTGATTTCCGTGCCGTGACTGCGCAGCGAAATCCCGCCGGTATCGTGTGAATCGTAAGGATAACTTTGCGCCATCTGGCGCAGCGCCGATTCGCTCTGGATATGCACGAAATCCTCGTAGTCGTTGACTTGGAACAGCGCTTCGGCGGTATCCACCACCTGCCAGACCACGACCGCGGCGATCTCGATCGGATTGCCGTCGAAATCGTTGACCTTGAGCTTGTTCGATTCGAAGTTGCGCACGCGCAAACTCACGCCACGTTTGCTGTAGAAGGGATTGGTCCAGCGCGGGCCGGAATCACGCACGGTGCCGACGTAGCGGCCGAAGAACTGCAACACCTTGCCCTCGTTTGGCGCCACGGTGAAAAAACCGCCAAGCGAAATCAGCAACACGATACCGACGAGGATGGCCACGATGATGGTCCACACGATCTGGTTCTGGATCGAATACACCAGCCAGGCGATATCCGCGAGCAACAGCACGATCAGACCGATCAATGCAGGAATGCCCGAGGGGGCGGAATAACGGCGTTCGTTCATGTTCGTCTCCGAGTGAATGCCGGACAAATATATATCGAAAAGATATCAAATACAAGTTGTGGCGCCGTTGCACCCCGCAAGGCTGCCGAGCGGATGGCCCGGCGCATTTCCGCCAAAAATGAATCACTGATTGTCGGGACAGACAACCCCGGGACTGCCTGCTAGACTTAAGTGCGTTTCGTTTATCAAGCTACAGGGGATTGCCATGCGCAAGACGAACCGGTTTTTTTCGCGTACCGCCGCGCTGCTGCTCGCACTCGCGCCTGCATTCGCGCTGGCGCAAGTCTGGCATGTCACGCCCATCGTGACCAACGGGTTGAATTATCCCTACGGCGTGGCGGTGGACGATGCGTTGGGCGATGTCTTCGTGGCCGATACCTTCAACAACGCGATCCACAAATATTCGCCGAACGGTTCGGGCGGCTATATCACGCAAACCGATGTGGTCAACACGGCATTGAATCATCCCTACGGCGTGGCTGTGGAGCAGGGGGGAAACGACGTCATCGTGGCCGATACGGTCAACAATGCCGTCCATGATTACCAGCCGACGGGATTTGGCAACTACAACCTGAAAGATGTGGCCAACACGGGATTGAATAACCCCTACGGCGTGGCGATCGGCGGAGGCGGTGTCTTCGTGGCCGATACTGTGAACAACGCCATCCACAGTTACAGGATGAACAGCTCGTTCGCCTGGGTCAAGCAACCCGATGTCGTCAACGATAGTGGAGGCACTCCCAACGCATTGAATCGTCCCGAAGGCGTGGCGGCGGATCTTAACGGCGATGTCTTCATCGCCGATACGAACAATTCTGCGATCCACGAATACACACTCATAAGGTCTTCGCTCTACGCTCCACTGGCCGATGTGGCCAGTGTGCTTACTCCCTTCGGTGTGGCGGTGGACGGCGCGGGCAATGTCTATGTGTCCGATCCCAGCAATAACGCGATCCACGAATACGCGCTGAACGGTTCGGGCGTCTATATTCAGCAAGCCGATGTGGCCGATGGATTGAATAATCCCAATGGTGTGGCGGCGGACCGCAAGGGCAATGTTTATATTGCCGATACCTCGAACCAACGGATTCTGCGCGCTTCCCTCGGCACGACTTGCGGTGGCGTGCTCAGTCAGAGCCTTGCCTTCAGCGACAACTTTGCCGGCACCAGTCTGAATTCGTCGAATTGGACCACCAACGTCAACGGCGGCAGCGTCAGCGTGGCCAACTACGGCGTATCGCTCAGTGCGCCGAACGGCCCAAACTTTCCGTATATCACCTCGGTGGGTTCGCCGATTCCGGCCACGGGCGCGTTCTCGGTGCACTGGGTCGCCACGTATACCGCGGTGCAAGGCACGGGTACCGCCAGTCTGGCCCTGTCGCAGGGCGTGCCAGCGAATGGTGCCAGTCACGGCTACCCGGCCGCGGATGCTTGGGAAGACAGCACCAACGGCTACCGCGTGGAAACGCTCACCTCGGCCACGAACCAGATTTACGCGTACCAGCAAAACCCGCCGCAGGCGATGTTACACGACGTGGAATACTGCTGGTTGCCAAGCGTGACCGAAGTGTGGGTCGATGGCGTGAAAACTTCATCGCAAGCACGCGGCACCGACGTGCCGCGGCCGGATTCGCTGTGGTTCGGCAATCCCGAAAACGCTGGTGGCAGTGCCGCGTGGACGCCATTCACGCTGAATGGTGTCGAGGTACGCAGCCTCGTTACGGACGAGATTTTTGCCAACGGTTTCGGCTCCGCACCGACATACCAGTAGTCGGCGCGCGTAACGCAGATGCGACTCCGCGGCCTTCCCGCAATGGGAAGACGGCGTCTTCAGCGCAGCGGCGCGACGCTGTCGATGCGCAGCCGCCCGAGCGTGTCGAAGCCGGCAAAGAAGCGCCACGGATCGCCATCGCCGACCGATAGTGCGATATGGCCGGCGTCGAAGCCGGGCAGGGCGGCATCGAAACTTTGCCAGCGGCCATCGACATATGCCTGCGTCCAGGCGTGCGGCACGAAAACATGATCGGTGCCGGCGTAATTATCGGTATATGCAAGGCCGTCGACGACGCGCGTGGGAATGCCGAGCGCGCGGCCGAGCGCAGCGAGGAGCACGGCGTGTTCGGTGCAATCGCCTTCGGGATTTTTTGCCACTTCCAGCGCCGAGGCGTAACCGACAGTCAGGTCTTTCGTGCGGATAAAGTGGCGCACGAATTCCTGCAAGTTCTGCATGGTCTGTTGCGGTGTCTTGGCCTCGCCGGCACCCTGATGTGCGAGTTTGACGATTTCCGGCGCCGCGCTTTGCAGCCAGTCGTTCGGTTGCGAATCGGCGGGCGTCGGTTTGTCCTCGCGATCCGGTTTGGCATCTGCGTTCAGCGGCGCGATACGCAACTCGACGCCATCGACATTCGTGCCGACGTGTTGCTCGTCGGTCTGCGCGAACTGCAAAGGTGCGCCGCCAGTGCTGGAACTCACGTGCAATACGAGGCCATGATGCAGTTCGTCCGGCGTCAGTGCATTTGGCGCGCGCACCATCGCGTGAGTGAGAATGTCGCTACCCTGATTCGGCGCCTGTGCGCAGGCTCGCGAACACGCCAGCATGGTCAGGTCGTAACCCATCAGCGGCATGGTCAACTTGAACACGTTCAGATCGGCGTCGACCCAGGCCACGCTGTGCGCCGGAGCGCCGGGCAGGTCGATGACTTGTTCGATCTTCGTCAGCGCGCGACTGCCGTCTGGAAGACCAACGCTGCCGCGCGTGCCGACAGTGGAATCGATCGCGACCGCATCCAGGCTTTCGGCCTGAAACGCGAGATTCCTGAAATGCGTGCCCGGTTCCAGTCCGCCACGCGCTTCGGCCAGGCGCAGGCCTTCGGCGAGCAGCGCGCCGTGCGGCCAGGCGATGGTGCGCGTGTTGGTGGCGCCACCGACCGCGCTGGTCACATCGACCAGTCCGTCCGCGCGAACCGTGCCGCGCACCACGCTGGCGATGCTGGAAACCGTGGTGCTGGATTCGAATGCCAGCGGTTTGCCGTCACGCGTTTCGATATCGGTTTCGCTGCTGGCGAGCGCAACCTTGATGCCGGCGCGATCGAGTCCGACCGTCATCGTTTGCGTGGTCGTCACGCGATCGCCGTCGACGCGGTGCGTGGTGTGCATGCTGCCGATCTTGCGGCCGTCCAGCAGCACGCTCATCCAGGTGTCGTCCGCCGGCGCGGCCAGCGCGGCGAGGGACGGCAGCAGCAAGGCGAGGGCAAAGAGTATGCGGCGCATGGCAAATCCATCGAACGAACGAAGGACACAGCATAACGCAGCGGCGATTCGCTAGAATTGCGGCGGGCGCAACTCAGGACGCAAACCGATGGACGACACCCAAAGCTACGCCGTATTCCTGTTTCCGCAGGCGCTGGAAGCGCTCGGCGATGCAATCAAGCCGTATCTGCACGAAGGCCCGACGGGGCAGCATATCGTCTGTGCCGCGGTCGATGTTTCCGGCGCGTATTGCGAGATGACCTTGCAAGGCACGGCTGCGGATGGTCGCCCGGTCGCGCTGGAAATGATGGTGCCGCATGCGATGGTGAAGCTGATCGTGTCGTTGCATGGCGATCATCCATTTGGCTTCAGCGGGCCGATATAAATCCGGCAGGTCTGAATAACCTCGCTGTCATCCCGGCGAAAGTCGGGATCCATTTTGATCTTTTCGACATATCGACAACTGTAGCTAAACTGGATTCCGGCTTTCGCCGGAATGACGAGAAAAACAGAGGCTCCATTCACAAATGTTGCCCGCGCATCAGTGCGCGCGCCAGCCATCCGGCGTGAGCAGTTCCAGCGGCCGGAAGCGGGCCTTGTAATCCATCTTCGGATGGCTTTCTATCCAGAAACCCAGATACACGTATGGCAGTCCGCGTTCGCGCGCCAGTTCGATTTGGCGCAGGATCGCATACGTGCCAAGACCGCGCGCCGCTTCGTCCGGGTCGAAGAAAGTATACACGGCGGATAACCCGCTCGTGGTGATGTCGGTGACGGCCACGCCGAGCAGGCGCTCGCGTAGGCGCAGTTCGAGAAACCGGGTCGGACTCCAGGTGGTGTACAGGAAGCGTGAAAAATCTTCGCTGTCTGGATCGTCCATGCCGCCGCCGGCGTGGCGCGCGCCGAGATAACGCCGGTACAACGCGAAATATTCCTCGCGGAATTGCGCCGGTTCCAGCCGCGTTTCGATGTCGCGGTTACGCTGCAGGCAACGCCGCTGGCTGCGGTCCGCGCGAAACTGCATCACCGGCACGCGTGCGGCAATGCAGGCCCGGCAAGCGTTGCAATGCGGCCGGTAGACATGGCTGCCCGCGCGGCGATAGCCCTTGTCCAATGCAACATCGTATATTTGTGGAAGATGTGGTGAAGCCGGGTCGATGACCAGATTCTGCGCCGTCCGCTCGGCGTAATAACCGCAAGCATGCGGCAGGGTCTGGAACAGGCGGATGACCTCGGATTTCATGCGCGCATTCTAGCGCCGCGGCGCGATGCAGGGTCAGAAAAACCCGAACCAGCGCAGCAGCATCAGGATCACGATGATCGCAATCAGGGCCAGACGCAGATACATCGCGAGTGTCGCGTGGTGGTCGTGGCGGTCGGGCGTGCGCCGCGCGCGTTCGAGTTCGTCGCCGAAGCGCGTGGCCGGTTCGATGCCGGCATCGCGCAGCAGGGCGCGCGCGCGCGGCTGATCCTCGGCCTTGACGATCCAGACCTGCGGCCAGCTTTCGCGGCTGGATGGCGAACTGTAACTCGGGCGCTTGAAATCGTGGCCGGCCCAGACGCGCTGATTGGTCACGCGGGTTTCGATCCCGGCTTCGGCGAACATGGCGACGACGCGCTCGACATTTTCCACTCGTGGAGATGTATACACCTGTCTCATGTTGCGGGTACCACAGGCAAGACTCTTATCATGCCTTCCTGCGCGGTGGATGCTACCAATCGACCATCGCGGCTGTAAATCATGCCGCGCGTCAGTCCACGCGCGCCTTGCGCACTCGGGCTGTCGCACGAATACAGCAGCCACTCGTCGACGCGAAACGGGCGATGAAACCACAAGGCATGATCCAGGCTCGCCATCTGCACATTGTGCTGCATATAGGAAATCCCGTGTGGCAGCGTGGCCGTGCCGATCAGATGGAAATCCGAGGCATAGGCGAGCATCGCACGATGCAGTGCGGCATCGTCGGGCGCGCGGTCGATCAGGCGAAACCAGATCTGCTGGTATGGCGGACGTTTCGCCGGTTTAAGCTCGTTGCGCGGATACACATGGCGGAACTCGAACGGCCCCTTGCGGCCGAGCCAGCGTTGCAACTTCACCGGAATCTTGGCGAGTTCTTCCGGCGGCAGCGGTTCCGGCGGTGCGAGATCTTCCGGCTGCGGAACCGCGGGCATGGGCAATTGATGCTCAACGCCGGGTTCGGCGATCTGAAACGAGGCGGCAAAGTTGAAGATCTGCTGTCCGTGCTGGATCGCGACAATGCGGCGCACCGAAAAACTTTTGCCGTCGCGGGCGCGATCGACGTCGTAGACGATCGGTGCGTCGATGTCGCCGGCGCGTAGGAAATACGCATGCAGCGAATGCACCGCGCGTGCTGGATCGACCGTGCGCTGCGCGGCGGCGAGCGCCTGACCGAGCACTTGGCCGCCGAACACGAAGCGTGTGCCGATGTCGCGGCTCTGGCCGCGGAACAGGTTTTCCTCGAGCCGTTCGAGCTGCAACAGGTCGATCAGTTCGGCGATGAGAGGATTAGACACGCGCGATCTCCAATAAATTACGGCATCAGACGTTCCAGCCCACTCGCCGGTACGACATCTTTCCACGGAAACAGGGGGCCCGGGTCCTGGCGCCGGTGCAGCATGATCGCCGGGTCGTCCTTTGCCGGTTCCAGGCGACGGTCGAGATCCTCGTGACCGGCGATGTACTTGAGGTTTGGCAGATCGTGACGCAATTGTCGCAGCAGGGCCAACAGCGCATCAATTTGCAGTTTTGTATACGCCACAGTGAACTGCTGATGCTTGCTGTCGCCCCAATAGGGATAGCGACCGAGGTTGGAAAGCTCGATGCCGATCGAACGCGGGTTGTAACCAAAGGTGTGATTGGCGACGCGGTCGTCGGCGACAAAACGGTAAATGCTGCCGTCGGTATCGATGTAGTAATGGGCGCTGTTGCCGGTTTGCGAATCCGCGTAATGGATGCGCTCGCCGAATTCGCGCGTAGTTTTCATATCCGGCAATTCGGTGCAATGGATCACGATCAGGTCGATGGCACTGAGCGGACGCTTCGCCAGCCGCGATTCATAGGGCAGCGGCCAGTCGTGGATGGGCAGGGCGATGGGCATGCGATAATTGTCGCATGAAGCCCTTTCTGATTCTTTCCCACGGCTTGGAAAGCAGCCCGGATGCAACCAAGGTGAGCGCGCTGGCGCGCATTGCCGAGTCCTTGGGATTCCACAGCGTGCGCCCGGATTACCGCGATCTGGATGCCAGCGGCGACGTCAATCGCATCGACGATCGCATCGCACGGCTGAAAAGCCACGCACCGCCGGATACGCCGGTGATCTTGGCCGGATCAAGCATGGGCGCGTTCATTTCGGCGTTGGCATCGCAGGAATTGAACTGTGTCGGTCTTTTCCTGATCGCGTTGCCGGTGGCGATTCCCGGCTATTTGCGGCGCTTCGATGTGGCGCGCGTGCCGACTGCACTCGTGCATGGCTGGGACGACGAGTTGTGCCCGGTCGATGCGGCGATTGCCTTCGCGCGCGCGCGCGGCGACGCGATCACCCTGGTGCGCGACGATCACCGGCTGAGTGCACATGTGGGTTTTGTCGCACACCGGTTCCGCGATTTTCTTGGGCTGTTTGCCTGACATGCGCGACTTTTTCGCCACCTGCCCGAAAGGTCTGGAATATCTGCTGGTCGACGAGATCAAGGTGCTCGGCGCAGCCGATGTGCATGAGGCGCTGGCTGGCGTGCATTTTCGCGGCGAACTCGATGCCGGTTATCGAGCTTGCTTGTGGGCGCGATTGCCCAGCCGCGTGCTGATGCCGATTGCGGATTTCGCCGTGACCGACGGCGATTCGCTGTACGCCGGTGCGCTGACTGTGGACTGGAGTGAACATTTCGACGTGGACGCGAGCTTTGCCGTGGATGCCGTCGGCGCCACGCGCGGTATCACCCATAGCCAATACGCCGCGTTGCGGGTCAAGGATGCCATCGTCGATCAGTTCCGCGATAAAAGTGGAAAACGCCCCAATGTAGACACCGAACGCCCGGCGCTGCGCGTCCATTTGCTGCTCAAGCGTGAGCGCGCGACGTTGAGTATCGATCTGTCCGGTGCACCGTTGCATCAGCGCGGCTATCGCCAAGGTGCGGGGCAGGCGCCGCTGAAGGAAAATCTCGCGGCGGCGATGTTGCTGCGCGCGGGCTGGCCGGCGGTTCATGCTGCGGGCGGTGGGCTGGTTGATCCGCTGTGCGGCTCCGCGACGTTGTTGATCGAAGCAGCGCTGATGGCGGCCAATGTGGCGCCGGGCTTGCGTCGCGAGTATTTCGGATTTCTCGGTTGGCGCGGTCACGATGCTGCATTGTGGAAAATGCTGCATAACGCGGCACAGGCGCGCGCGACGACGGGATTGCAAGCGCTCAAGCCGGTGTTCTTCGGCTTCGACCGCGATCCGGCGGTGCTCAACGAAGCCAAACGCAACGCGCAATTCGCAGAACTGTCGGGCTTCATCCATCTCGGCCGGCAATCGCTGGAGCATCTGCATCGTCCACACGAACTCGATGCGCCCGGACTCGTCATCTGCAATCCGCCCTACGGCGAACGCATGGGCGCGGACGAAGGCATCGTCGGACTCTACCGTTTGCTTGGCGACAAGTTGAAAGCGGAATTCCCAGGCTGGCGCGCCAGCATCATTACCTCGGATGAGGCGTTGGGCCGTGCGATTGGACTGCATGCGGAAAAACGCTACAAGTTATACAATGGTGCGCTCGAATGCGTCTTGCTGAATTTCGACCTGACCCCGCGCGAAGATGCGCCGCGGGTTGCGAAGCCGTTGTCCGACGGCGCGCAAATGGTCAAGAACCGCATTGAGAAGAATTTCAAACATCTGCGCAAACTTGCGCTGCGCGAAGGCATCGAATGCTGGCGCATTTACGATGCCGATCTGCCCGAATACGCCGCCGCCATCGACATTTATCGCGATTGTTTACATATCCAGGAATACCAAGCGCCGGCGAGTATCGATGAAAACCTTGCGCGCACACGTCTGCGCGAACTGGTGCGCGCGGCGAGCGAAGCACTGGGTGTGCCGCGTGAAAACATTGCATTGAAGACGCGCCGGCGCGGCAAGGGCGGCGAGAAATACGGACGTCTGGATGAGCGTGGCGAGTTTCTTGAAGTCGGCGAAGGCGGTCTGAAGTTTCTGGTCAACCTGCGGGATTATCTTGATACCGGATTGTTCCTCGATCATCGCCCGTTGCGCGCCCGCGTGCGCGAGTTGGCTGCGGGTAAACGTTTTCTCAATCTGTTTTGCTACACCGGCAGCGTCAGCGTTTATGCGGCCGCGGGCGGCGCATCCGAGACGACGAGCGTGGATCTTTCGCAAACCTATCTGGATTGGGCCGCGCAGAACCTGGCCCTGAACGGATTCGATCTGTCGCAGCACAAACTGGTCTGGGCCGATGCGGCCGGTTATCTGCAATCGCATTCGGCGATGTATGACTTGATCTTTGTCGACCCGCCGACGTTTTCCAATTCCAAGCGCGCCGAGGATTTCGACGTGCAGCGCGATCATGCGCGTCTGCTGACTTTGTGCGGCGAGCGTTTGTTGACCGGGGGAACGATTCTGTTTTCCAACAATTTCCGCCGCTTCAAGCTTGACGAAGCCGCACTATCGCAGTTTTCGATTCGCGATATCAGCGCGAGCACGATTCCTTTCGATTTCGAGCGTAATCCACGCATTCACCGCGCCTGGGAATTGCGCCGGAAGTGATCCTGTTCAGTTTCGCCGGAGCGAACCTGAACGCGGCGCCCATCCGGTCGCTGATTTCAGTTTCGATTCAGCCGATCGGTCACACCATGCACTCGCGGCATGTGGGCCGCATCAACTTTGGAGTGGGGTCATGACAACTCATAGACGTGGTTTTCGTGCGATGGCTATCGGCCTGCTGGCAGTAGCCGGTCTGGCGCTCGCGCCGGCCGCGTTCGCCCACGGCCATTTTGGTATCGGCATCAACCTGCCGGGCCTGAGCATCGGTTATGCCGATGGTTACCGCGGACGTGGGTATGTGAATGTCGGCGTCGGTAGCTACTATGGCGGTTATTACGGTGGCTACTATGCGCCGGCGCCGGTGTATTACGATTCCTATTATTCGGCGCCGTACCCGGTTTATTACTCACAGCCCGGCTACTACGGCCGTAGTTATTACCCGTCATCGCGTTATTACCGTGACGGCTATCGTGGAGGTTATCGCGGCCGTGATCGCGGCTACCAACGCGGCGGCTATCACCACTGATCCATCGGTTATTGCCGGCACGGCGAGTGCTGGTCTGGCCCCGCTGCGTTCCCCTGCGCAGCGGGGTCTTCTTTGTCCTGAGCGCTAGAATCGGCGGGTACGGAACGGAATCGGCTGGCTACCGCGAGCCGGCGGCACTATCATAGCGGCCGCTTTCCTACGGATTTCCACATGACTTCGCCGACCCGGCCAGACGACCGCAAACTCGCCGAATCGGACGTGCCCGTAGCGTGGACGTTTTTCCGCCAATGGCTGAAAAATCCGCTCGGCATTGCGGCATTGTCGCCGTCGGGCCGCCAGCTTACGCGGCAGATGATCGCCGAGCTGCCGCACGCAGCGCGGCGCGTGATCGAACTCGGTGGCGGCACCGGCGTATTCACCCGCGCACTGATCGGCCACGGCATCGCGCCGGATGATCTGCTCGTGCTGGAACTCAACGAGGCGCTGTATCAGCATTTGCGCACACGTTTTGTAGACGCCCACGTCGTCTGTGGCGATGCGCGCGAGTTGAAAAACCTGGCCACCGCGGATGGTTTCCTGCAAGCCGGAGCCGCAGATGCCGTAATCAGCGGGCTTGGCCTGCTGTCGATGACACGGCGCACGCAGGCCGAAATCATCGAAGCGGCGTTCAGCACGCTCACGCCGGACGGCCGCTTCATCCAGTTCACCTACGGCCCGAAATCGCCGGTATCGCGCGAACTACTGAACGAACTTGGCCTGTCCGTGCGCCGCGGCGGCTTTGCTTGGTGGAACGTGCCGCCGGCCTCGGTATACGTGTATACACGCAACCGCTCGCGCGCGATTCACGCGGTGCGTGCGCCGGGCAGAGGTTGATCCGGGTTGTCTATTGGCCGCGCTGCCCGTATGATGCGCGCCCTTCGGCTTTGCGCCTGCATTCAGTGTGGAGAGGTGGCAGAGTGGTCGACAAAATCGCCAGGAGCGATTTTGGACAGCCGGCAGGCTGGCCCTGAGCACGAGTGCGAAGGGCGAGTCTCAAGGATGAGACGAGCATATGCGCCGGAAGGGCCGCCAGCCCCCCGGAAGTTTTTGATAGTGGAGAGGTGGCAGAGTGGTCGAATGCGCCGGATTCGAAATCCGGTTTACGGTTATGCCGTAACGTGGGTTCGAATCCCACCCTCTCCGCCACACTGGCAGTGCACCGGCCATGATTCCGACGGTTTTACTATGAGCCTGATTTCCGTCCCTGTTTCCTTCGGCGAGCTGATCGACAAGATCACTATCCTCGAAATCAAGGCCGCGCGCATGCACGACGCGGCCAAGCTCGCCAATGTGCGCACCGAACTCGACCTGCTCAATGCGACCTGGGCGCAGAATCCGGCATCGCACGTCGATATCCGCGATGAACGCGCACGCCTGAAGACCGTCAACGAAACCCTGTGGGATATCGAGGATCGCATCCGTGTGAAGGAAAAGGCGCAGGCTTTCGATGCGGAATTCATCGAGTTGGCGCGCTCGGTTTACTTTCGCAATGATGAACGCGCGGCGTTCAAGCGCGAAATCAATCTCAAGCTCGGCTCGCAACTGGTCGAGGAGAAGTCGTACCAGGATTACCG
>JANWJJ010000002.1 GCA_025451955.1 Rudaea sp.
CCGGCGAAATTCCGCACCAACGGGCCAGTCAGTGACGTGCCGGCATTCGCACACGCATTCGCCTGCAAGGCCGGCGATGCGATGCAGCGACCGGCATCAACAATTGTGAATATTTGGTAATTGTATATAACGCAGCAATCCTCTGGAGAAAACCCATGCGACACCGCATCGTCAAACCGCTCGTTCTCGCCATCGGCCTGGGCCTCGCCGGCATCGCCGCCGCATCAGTCAATTTCGACGTGAGCGAACTGAGCCCCGACATCAATCCGTGCCAGGACTTCAACGGCTACGTCAATGCGAAATGGGTCGCGGCTCACCCGATCCCCGCCGACGAAACCCGCTGGGGCTCGTTCAACGAACTGCACGAAAAGAGCCTCGCCGAGCAGCACCAGATCGCCGAGGGCGCGGCGAAGAATTCAGCCGCCGAGAAACCCGGCTCAATCGAACAGAAGATCGGCCGTCTGTATGCCGCGGGCATGGACGAGGCCGCCATCGACAAAGCAGGCTACGATCCGATCAAACCGCGTCTGGCGCAGATCGCCGCGCTCAAGAACAGCGCGGGCATTGCGCAATTTCTCGACGCCAGTTTCAACGAAGGCGACAGCTACGTCTTCAACTTCGGTTCAAGCGCCGATTTCCACGATGCCAGCAAGCAGATCGGCTACGTGTTTCAGGGCGGCCTTGGCCTGCCGACGCGCGATTATTATCTCAAGCCCGAACACAAGGATTTGCGCACCGCCTACGTCGCCTATATCGCCAAGTCGTTCGAGCTGACCGGCACGCCGGCGGCCGCGGCGAAGACCCAGGCCGATTCGGTGCTGGCCTTCGAGACCGAACTGGCCAAGGCTTCGCTGTCGCCGACCGAAAGGCGCAACGTCGACAATCAATATCATTTTGTCAGTGTTGCCGAGGCCGACAAGGTCAGCCCGCATTTTTCCTGGGACAAATTCTTTGCCGCGCAGGGCGTCGAAGTGAGCAAGGGCTTCTCGCTGTCGCAACCGAAATTCATTGCCGAATTCGACAAGCTGCTGGCGACGGCGCCGGTCGCGCAGTGGCAGGCATACCTGCGTTTCCACACGATCAGCTCGGCTTCGACCGCGCTGGGCAAGACCTTCGAAGACAATCATTTCGACTTCTACAACAAGACCCTGTCCGGCCAGCCGGAGCAGAAAGACCGCTGGAAGCGCGTGCTCGGCGAGGTCAACGGCGCGATGGGCATGGGCATGGGCGAGCTTTATGTCGCCAAATATTTCCCGCCCGAATCCAAGCAGCGTGCCGAACAACTGGTCACCAATGTGCGCAACGCGCTGAAGAATCGCATCGAACATCTGGACTGGATGAGCGCGGAAACCAAGCAGAAGGCCATCGACAAGTGGAACGCTTTCTTGCCCAAGATCGGCTATCCGGACGCGGGCGAATGGCGCGACTGGTCGGGTCTGACCATCGAGCCGGGTAACTGGTTTGCCAATTTGCAGGCGGCCAGCAAGTACAATTATCACTATGACGTCGGCAAGATCGGCAAGGCCACCGACCGCAAGGAATGGGGCATGACCCCGCAGACGGTGAACGCCTACTATTCCCCGACCACCAACACGATCAACTTTCCGGCGGCGATTCTGCAACCGCCGTTCTTCTTCGCCACCGGCGACGACGCGCTCAATTACGGCGGCATCGGCGCGGTGATCGGCCACGAGGCCAGCCACGGTTTCGACGACCAGGGCAGTCAATTCGACGGCAGCGGCAATCGCGTCAACTGGTGGACCAAGCAGGACAAGACGCAGTTCGACGCGCGCACCGACAAACTGGTCAAGCAGTTCGACGCCTACGCGCCGATCAAGGAAAAGCCCGCGCTGCACATCAACGGCAAGCTCACGCTGGGCGAGAACATCGCCGATCTGGGCGGCATCAACATCGCCTACGACGCCCTACAAACCGCGCTCAAGGCCGATTCGAAGGAAGCCGATGCAAAGATCGACGGTATGACCGAGGACCAGCGCTTCTTCCTGGGCTTTGCGCGCGTGTGGCGCACTGCAGCGCGCGAGAAAACCGTCGAACTGCTGCTCAACACCGATCCGCATTCACCGGGTTCGGTGCGCGCGTTTGCCGCACCGTCGAACATGCCGCAATTCGCGCAAGCGTTTTCGTGCAAGGCCGGCGATCCGATGGTGCGTGGCGAGGCTACGCAGGTGAAGATCTGGTAAGCGCATAAGCGACTCGCGCAATCGGAAAAAAACGCCGCGGTGACGCGGCGTTTTTTTGTGCGCGGCAATCGTTCGCGCTGCCACGGGCTTACAATGCCGACATGGCCTTCGTCCCCGGACAGCGTTTTCTTTCCTCCGCCGAACCCGAGCTCGGTCTGGGCACCGTGCTGCGCCTGGCCGGACGCACAGTGCAGCTTGCGTTTCCGGCGTCCGGCGTCGTGCGTCAATATGCCACGCAATCGGCGCCGCTGATGCGCGCGGAGTTCCGGCCCGGCGAACGCATCAGCGGCGGCGGCCACAATTTTGTTGTCGAACGGGTCGAACATCACGACGGCGTGCTGCACTATTTCGGCGGTGGTTGTCGACTGCACGAAGGCGAACTCGACGACGTACAGAATGTATCGAAAGCCGATGCGCGCCTGATCGCCGGGCGCGTCGATCGCGTCGATCAATTCGACTTGCGTCTGGAAGCCTTGAACCGGCGTGCGCAGGCGCGGCGCTCGCCGGCCTGGGGCATGATGTCAGCGCGCGTGGATCTGATTCCGCATCAGTTGCGCGTCGCCGAGATCGCGGCTTCGCGGCGACCGCCGCGCATCCTGCTTGCCGACGAAGTGGGCCTGGGCAAGACCATCGAAGCCGGCCTGATCCTCGCGCGTCTGCTTGCCACCGGCCGCGTGACGCGCGCCCTCGTGCTGCTGCCCGGCGCCCTCGTGTATCAGTGGTACGTGGAACTGCTGCGCCGTTTCAATCTGCGCTTTGCGATCTACGACGAAGAACGTTGCGAGGCGATCGAGCAATCCGGCGATGGCCGCAATCCGTTCGAGGACGAACAAATCGTCATCGCCGATCTGGCCTTTCTGCGCGATTCCGGCAAACGTGCCGAACAAGCACTCGCCGCCGGCTGGGATCTGGCCGTCGTCGACGAGGCGCATCATCTGGCCTGGAGCCAGGAATCGACCAGCCCGGAATACGCCCTTGTCGAACGCCTGGCGGCGAAAACACCCGGCCTGATCCTGCTCACCGCGACGCCGGAACAACTCGGCCGCAGCGGCCATTTTGCGCGCCTGCGCCTGCTCGACCCGGCGCGCTATCACGATCTGGCGGAATATCAGCGCGAAGCCGACGGCTACGCACGACTTTCTCCCCTTGTGGAAAAGTTGCAAAGTGCACAAAATCTGTCGACTGACGAGCGCGCCGAACTGGCATCGCGCCTGCACGATGATCCGGATCTTCGCGCCGCGGTCGCAACGCTCGACCCGGCAAACCGCGATGCCGTACAAACCGTGCTCGACGCCCTGATCGATCGGCATGGCACCGGCCGCGTGATGTTCCGCAATCGGCGCGCCGTGGTTGGCGGATTCCCGCAGCGCGTGCCGGTGCTGGTCGAACTCGATGGCAGCTTGCTCGACGACGATCGCCGCCAGCACTTGCTCGCCGAATTTCTGTCCGACGTGCAACAGCCGCCCGCCTTGCAGGAACACGATTACGCCGATGACCCACGCCTGCCTTGGCTGCTGCATCTGTTGGAGAAATCCCCGCAGGACAAATTCTTTCTCGTCTGCCGCAGTCAGGCCAAGGTGCAAGCGCTGGAAGAAGCCTTGCGCACGCGCAGTGGGGTCAAGCTGGCGCGCTTTCACGAGGCCATGAGCATCGTGCAGCGCGATCGCAACGCCGCCTTTTTCGCCGAAGCCGACGGCGCGCGCTTGTTGTTGTGCGCCGAGATCGGCTCGGAAGGCCGCAATTTCCAGTTTGCGCACAATGTCATTTTGTGGGATTTGCCGCTCGATCCGGATCTGCTCGAACAACGCATCGGCCGGCTCGACCGCATCGGTCAGCGCCACGACATCCGCGTGCACGTCGTGGCCTTCACCGGCACGGCGCAGCAGGTACTCGCGCGCTGGTATCGCGACGGCATGGAGGCATTCCGCACCAGCCCCGCCGATGGCCGCGAGTTGTACAAGCGCTTCGGCGCGCGCTTGGTCAAACTCGCAGTCGAACATGCGCATGGCGGCGACGATCCGGATGCCGAGATCGACCTGTTGATAGCGGAAACCCGTGCGGCGCACGCAGAATTGTCGGCGCTGATCCAGCGTGGCCGTGATCGTCTGCTGGAATTGGCCAATCAGCGCGAAGCCCGCGCAGGAATCCTCGGCCATGAACTCGCCACGATCGACGCCGACCGCGGCAACGACGAATTCGTCCTGCGCCTGTTCGAGCAATTCGGCGTCGACAACGACGAACATGGCACACGCACGTATCTGCTCGATCCGGAATACCTGAGCAGCGACGGATTTCCCGGTTTGCAGGATGGCCCGCAGCAGATCACGTTCGATCGCGCTACCGCGCTGACGCGCGAGGAATTGCCGCTGCTGCGCGCCGATCATCCGATGGTCGCCGGCGCCATCGACCTGCTGCTCGGCTCCGAACAGGGCAATGCCGCCTTTCTGATCGACGACGCGCTGGCGCCGAAAACCGTGCTGCTGCAAGCGGTCTACGTGCTCGAATGCGTTGCTGCGCCGGCCTTGAACGCGGATCGCTTTCTGCCACCGATTCCACTTTGCTGCATTGTGGACACGAAACTGGCCGAACGCGCGGATTGGCGCCCGAGCGCGATTGCGCTGAGCCGTGCCGGCGAGCGCGCCGTCGACGCGACGCGTTATCGCAAATACTTCAATGCGCTGGTGCCACCGATGCTCAAGCGCTGCGAGGAAATTGCTCGCATCAGGGCGAATGTGGAAATTTCCACGGCGCTGGCCACCGCGGAAAGCGAACTTGGCGCCGAACATGCGCGCCTTGCTGCCTTGCGCCGCGTGAATCCCACCATCGCCGCGCACGAACTCGACACCATCGCTGCCGAACTCGCCGCACTACGTACTGCGTTGCCGAAGTCGCTGTTACGTCTGGATTCCGTGCGTTTCGTATGCAGTGCAGATTTTCTTTCGCTGCGGTAAAAGCCCGGCGTATCGCAACCGCCGACGCGGCCACGACGTTACTTGACGCAGGGTGCTTGTATAGGTGCATTGGTAACGAAACTCCAACCGGTCTCCGTATATCCGGAGACAGCGCCACCGGCGCCGACTTTGGCAACCCGGACACCAATCTGGCCGGCCGCAATGGTCATTTCGTAGACACCGACTTGCGGCATCGGTTGCAGACCAGAGACGAACACCAAACCGTAGCAGTAACTCTGCAGAATCGGATTGCCGTTTGCGGTTTGCAGCACATCGATCTGCAGGTTGGTGTAGTGAGCCCCAGTGAACAAAGTCGTTGCAATCCCGCTATACGCCGGATCAAGCGCCACCAGCAGGCGCAGGTCAGTGGCAGTCGGCTTCCCTACACCACCACCACCGGTCGGAGCGGCGATTGCGCTGGTGAGACTGTAGACATCGACGGCCCCCGTATAACCGGATTGTTGCGACGTTCCCGGCGGATTGAACGCGGGCTTTGCGGTCATGACCATCGGCAGGTTTTGCCCGCTGAGGCCGACGCCGGTGTACAGACGATCGTTGGTGAACTGATTGCCCGTTGTCGTGCCCATCACCGTCATGCCGTTGGCCGCCGACAACGCGTAGACCGCGACCGGGGAACTGTTGACCGGTTGGCGCGGAGTGAGCTCGTTGCCGTCGACCTTGACATCGAGCCAGCGTTGCTGGCCATTAAATACTGAGGCACCGAAATCCAAATCGATGTTGAACACGCCGTTGGCGACCGGATAACCGGCCTGGCTGATCGTTGATCCGGTCTGGTTGCCGCCGCTGGCGGCGTCCCACAGCGTGAAGACCAGATCGTGATTGCCGCTGGTCGGCGTGCCGTTCTGCAGCAAGTGGCCCTGATACGTGAACGCCGTCGATTGCGGACCTGCAAACGCCGCGGACGCGAACAACGATGCGGCAAAGAATACAAATATACTAATGGATTTCATGGCTTGCACCCCTCGAAACCGTCAAAGAAAATGGCATCGCCCGGACTGGTGGCGACAATCGCCTGGAATCCGGAACTCAGATCGAATCCGCCGCCGGAGGAAAATCCCGTAGCCGTCTGGCCGATGCTGGCGCTCAGGCGCGAACAGGAATTGCCGGTAGTCGCCGAACTGCCGGTATCAATCGCATACGCATCAAAAGTAAACACATCGGCAGCCAACGAAGCCGGTAGGGACAAGGCCAGTGCTGGCAGCAGCACGACCAGCGCTAACCAACCTGCCGGTGCAATCCGCCAATTCACGCCAGTACCCCCTTTTGCCGCGGCCTTCCGCCACAGTTTGGCGCCGGCCGAGCGGTATCTTCCTCCGCTGCGTGGAAATTGCAAGGACGTTTTCAGCGTGCGCGAAGGCGGCCACGCCAGTACTGAATCAGGGCGAAGCCGACCACCGCACCGCCCAGATGCGCAAAATGCGCGACGCCGGCCTGGGTGCCAGTCACGCCCAGCACGAGTTCGACGATCATGTAGCCGACCACCGCGATGCGCGCGGGAATCGGTATCGGCACGATCAACAGGAATACCTTGGCCTGCGGATACAGGATCGCGAACGCCAGCAGCAGGCCGAACACGCCGCCGGACGCGCCCAGGGTCGGATAGAAACCGTCGGGCTGAAAAAAATGAATCGTCGCCAGTTGCGCGATTGCCGCGCCGAGCACGCAGGCGAAATAATAAAAAGTATACCGTCTCGTTCCCAGCGCGTTTTCGACCGGTCCGCCGAACATCCACAACGCCAGCATGTTGAAGGCGATATGCGGCACGCCGCCGTGCAGAAAGCTATACGTGATGAGTTGCCAAGGCTCGAAGCCGGCGACATCGTGATACGGCGATTGGCCCAGCGGCCACAACGCGAAATGCACCAGCAATGCATCGCCGGTGGCCTGTTGCGCCAGAAAAATCAGGA
>JANWJJ010000003.1 GCA_025451955.1 Rudaea sp.
AAGCTCTGCTGCGCGCATGGCCGCTGCCTGTGGACGAGCTGGTAATCCTTGGTCACAGCATGGGTGGGCTGGTCGCGCGCAGCGCCTGTCATTACGCCGAAATCGCCGGTCACGACTGGCTGCGGCACTTGAGCAAACTTATTTTTCTCGGCACGCCGCATCATGGTGCTGCGCTGGAACGCGGCGGCAACTGGGTGGATGTGATTCTGGGCGCGAGTCCGTATACGACCGCTTTTGCCCGGCTCGGAAAAATCCGTAGTGCCGGCATTACTGACTTGCGTTATGGCAGCGCGGTCGATGCGGACTGGCAGGATAGCGATCGCTTCACGCGTTCGCGCCGCAAACGAGTTGCCGTGCCCTTGCCGCAGAATGTGGCGTGTTATGCGATCGCCGCGTCGATCGCGAAGAAAACCGGCGAGCCGGCCAAGCGACTTCTCGGTGACGGCCTCGTGTCAGTCGAAAGTGCGCTTGGCAAGCATGTGGACGCGCGCAGGAATCTTGCGCTGCCGAAAAACCGGCAATGGATCGGTTACGGCATGAATCACATGGATCTGCTCGATCGCCGCGAGGTGTATGCGCGAATCAGGCGCTGGCTGTAGTCAGAATCGCAGCGACAGACAACTCAAGCCACCATCCATTTTCTGGAATTCGGACATGTCGAGCACGATGGCCGAATAATCGAGCGCGTGCACCGTGGCCTCGAATTGCGGATATCCCGCCGGCAGGATCACGGTGGCGTTGATGCGCAGGCAATTCGCTGCGTAATTTTCTTCCGGCGCGATGCGCACGACTTCGTAGTCGCTGAATGCCGAATGATCGGCGAGCGCGTCGATCAGCACCAGGCGATTGTCGCCAAGATACGCGATGCCGCTTTTCAGGTGCAGAATGCCGCGCACATCGCGGATATCGACCGGCGTTGCAGTGAATCCTTCGGTCGCGAGAATTTCGCCGAGTTGCCGCGCGCCTTCGGTATTCGTGCGCTCGGAGATGCCGATGAAGAAGTGATTCCCGGCCTGACAGATATCGCCACCATCGACCGTGCTCGGCGCAGTAATCGTGTGGATGCGCGCGAATGCCTCGCGCAGCGTCGGCTCGATCCCCGCGACTTCGCCGGCACGGCTCGCTGCGCCGGGGCGGGTCAGGATCGCACAGCGATCAGTGAAGATGGCAGTGTCTTCGACGAAGGTGGAATCGGGAAAATTCGCATCGGCCGGCAAGCGCGTCAACGTCAATCCGCATTGCTCCAGCGCGGTGCAATAGCGCGTGTGCTGCTCCAGCGCCTTGGCGAAATCCGGCTTGCCCAGATCGACGCTGGTCAGTCCATCGGCAAAGTTTGCGGCGGGCGGACGAACGATGGCACGGGTGTACATCGAAGTTTTCCTCGGCTTGGATTAAGCTGCGATTGCGGACAGCTTAACCCACAACCGCTGAGGTAGAACCATGACGGCGAGCGACGCATTCCCGATGGAAGGCGGCTGCGATTGCGGCGGCGTGCGTTATCGCATGACCACTGCGCCGATGTTTGTGCACTGCTGCCATTGCACCTGGTGCCAGCGCGAAACCGGTACCGCGTTTGCGCTCAACGCGTTGATCGAAGCCGATCGCGTGGTGCTGCTCAAGGGCGCGGTCGATGTCGTCGATACGCCGTCGAACAGCGGCAAGGGTCAGAAATTCTCGCGCTGCCCACGCTGCCGCATCGCGTTGTGGAGCAACTATTCCGGCGCCGGCGAAGCGATCCGCTTCGTGCGCGTCGGCACGCTCGATCAGGCATTCCGATTGAGGCCCGATATCCACATTTTCACCTCGACCAAGCAACCGTGGGTGATCTTGCCGCCCGATACGCTGGCGGTGCCGGAATACTACGACAGCCGCCAGTATTGGCCGCCCGAAAGCATTGCGCGGCGTGCGGCGGTGTTGGCGTACAAGTAAGACGAGTGCGAATGAACTTTGCTATTCTTTCGGTGCAATAATCCTCCCGCACGCAACGGAGAGAACCCCAATGACGCGCAAGATCGCTTCGATCGTATTTCTGTTGACCGGCATCGTGATTGGCCTCGGCGCATTCGGACATGGATCGCACGCGGCGCAACTCGTCGATGTGTTGGCCAAGTCGCCGGCCATCGATGCGGGGCTCGCCGCGGTGCTGATCGCGGTCTGGTATTTCGCCAGCGGCTGCATGCTGGTGTTCGCTGCGACCGTCGTGTGGACATGGATGCGTGTACGCCATGGCGATCACAGCATGTTTTTCGCCACCGATGCAATCGGCGTGTTCTATATCGTCACCGGCATTGCCTCGGTGGTCTACACGGGCAAGCCGTTTTTCTGGGTGTTTGTCGTGCTCGGCGGCTTGCTCCTGCTGTCGTCGATGCCGCTGCGTCGAGTCCTGTGAGCAACGATGGTTTATTTGCTCTTCAACACGCCCAACTTCTTCCCCACCTTCACAAACGCCTCCACCGCGCGGTCGATCTGCGCGTGCGAATGCGCCGCGCTCATCTGTGTGCGGATGCGCGCCTGGCCTTGCGGCACGACGGGGAAGAAGAAGCCGATGACGTAGATGCCTTCGTCGAGCAGGTCCTCGGCGAATTGCTGGGTGAGCTTGGCGTCGTACAGCATCACCGGCGCGATCGGATGTGTGCCGGGGCGAATGTCGAAGCCGGCCTCAGTCATACGCTTGCGGAAATACAGGGCGTTGTCGTTGACCTTGTCGCGCAAGCTCGTGCTGGCGCTGAGCATCTCGAAGACCTTGATCGAGGCCGCGACCAGCGGCGGCGGCAGGGTGTTGGAGAACAGATAAGGGCGCGAACGCTGGCGCAGCAGGTCGATGATTTCGCGGCGTCCGGTGGTGAAACCGCCGGAACCGCCGCCGAGGGCCTTGCCCAGGGTAGAAGTGAAAATATCCACTTTATCCATCACGCCGCGCAACTCGGCCGAGCCGCGTCCGCTCGGGCCGACAAAACCCGTAGCGTGCGAATCGTCGACCATCAGCAGGGCGCCATACTTTTCCTTGAGATTGACGATCTCATCGAGTTTGGCGATATAGCCGTCCATCGAAAACACGCCGTCGGTAGTGATTAGACGTGTGCGTTTTCCTTGCGTGTCCTTGAGTTGCTGTTCGAGATCGGCCATGTCGCCGTTCGCGTAGCGCCGGCGTTCGGCCTTGGACAGGCGGATGCCGTCGATGATCGATGCATGATTCAACGCATCGGAAATCACCGCGTCCTGTTCGCCGAGAATGGTCTCGAACAATCCGCCGTTCGCATCGAAGCAACTGGTATACAGAATCGTGTCGTCGGTGCCGAAGAATTTCGAGATCGTCGCTTCAAGCTGTTTGTGCAAATCCTGTGTGCCGCAGATGAAACGCACCGAGGCGAGGCCGAATCCGTGCGTGTCGAGCGCTTCCTTCGCCGCCTTGATGATTTCGGGATTGTCGGCCAGGCCGAGATAATTGTTGGCGCAGAAGTTCAGCACCTCGCGGCCGTCGCTGGTCTTGATCGCGGCCGATTGCGGCGTTTGTATAATTCGCTCGGTTTTATAC
Organism: Rudaea sp.; assembly: GCA_025451955.1. Taxonomy (GTDB): domain Bacteria; phylum Pseudomonadota; class Gammaproteobacteria; order Xanthomonadales; family Rhodanobacteraceae; genus Rudaea. Next base: position 3,536 of record JANWJJ010000003.1, read on the forward strand.
AAACCCTGTTCGCGGATCGAATCGAGTTCGGCGGCGAGGCGGTCGCGGGCGGCGTAGTTCATGGCGAAATCCTGGAAGGCGATGCCGCCATTGTCCGCTATTCGTTCTTTCGCGCAAACCCGCCTTGTGCGTAGGCTGGCGCGCCGGGATAGGGCGCGCGCAGGATCAGGTTCCAGCCGCGCTCGGTGAGTTGGCGCTGCGCCAGCATCGAGGCCTCGCCGCCGATCAACAGCGTCTTGTTTGCCGAGGTAAGGGCGCGCTGGTCGAAGAATTCCGCAGTGTCGCGGTTCCAGGTCAGGTAATCCACCGGCATCGGCAGCAGCAGTTTTCCGGCAGGCGTGCGCCAGGCGATGGCAGCGCCGGCAACAACCAGCGTACCGCCAACGGTTCCCGGTTGACGTTCGATCAATTTGAGCGCGTCGACCAGATAGCGTGCCTCGATCTCGCCGCGTGTAGTCGCGCCGAGTTCGGCCAGTTCGTTGCAGCCGGATTGCGGCTTGAGTTTCTCCAGCGATTCGGCCAGTGCCGTGCGCAAGGTGTCGGTGAAGCCGCCGCGGCGCAGGAATTGGCGCACGCCGAAATCGTCGCTGCAGAATTTCAACAGGCGCGTGCGGTTTTCTTCGCGCAAATCTTCCGGTGTTTTCGTCAACACGTATTGATTGAGCTTGCCGCTCCAGGAAATCACGTCGGCTGCGGCGCCCACCACTTGACCGAGTGCCTGGCCGGCGGAGAAATTTCCCCCCACCGCCGCCCACGCCAGATCATTGAGCTTGTCATTGAGGATGGGATTGGTCGAATTCGGATCGATGCCAAGAACCTTGGCCATCTCACGCCGCGCCTGGCTGTACTTGAGATAGCGTTTGGTTTCGCGCCCGGCTTCGCTGCCGGTGCGCGCGTACCAGGCACGATTTTTCTTTTCCGCGGGTGGATCAATCAGCGGCGCGTCGCGGCTGGCCGTCATCGGCCCGGTCGGTGCGCGATAGGGGTCTCCCTTGTTCTCGAATTCCTTCGACGAACGATCCGCCACCGATTGCGCGCGGCCGGTCCAGGTGTCCCACTGTTTGCCGAAGTAACGGGCCACGCCCATGGGCAGACCGACGACGGTATCGATCGGATGCTCGATCACATGGAGTACGGCGGCGCCGGTTTTTTTCCCGCTTGTGGCGAGCGCATGGGCGAAGGCGCCGGTTTTGCTTGCGCGATCGAGCGCTTCGAGCGCCGGGATTTCGGATACGCGCACGGCCAGCATTTCCACGCTGTCGGCGTGCAGCGGTCCGAACGGAGTGACGATGAGAAAATTCGCCATGTATCCGCGTACCGGCACTTCCGGCACGACGCGGAAGTTCGGGCCGCTGAGCAAGGGTGCTTGCACCAAGGCTGGAGCTTGCAGCACAGGCTCGGTTTCAAAAGCAGCGTCCGCGCGCGCATGGGCACACGCGAACAACAGACACGAAAGCGCGATGGCGCGGGATGTCGCGGAAATCATCCCGACACTTTGCCGTGGCCGACTCGAATCAGTCCTGAACGCAGCAATCGGAA
>JANWJJ010000004.1 GCA_025451955.1 Rudaea sp.
CGCGAATGGAGCCTGGAATTTCCGAACGCGAGCGCCACTTGCCGCGTTGCCAGTGGCACCTGCAAATGCGCGCGCGCCGCGCTGGCGCAATCCGCACGCAAACGCACCCTGTTGATCGGCGATGGCGCCTCGGATTTCTGCGTTGCCGAAGTCGCTGATTTCGTTTTTGCCAAAGGCAAACTTATCACGCACTGCATCGCGAAAAATATTCCGCATGCGGCGATCGACGGCTTCGCCGATGCGCTTGCGCTGCTGCCGGCACTCGTTTCCGGGAAGCTCGTCGCCACGCCGCATGTGGTGCCTACGTTGCCGAGTGCAGTATCGGCCTGAAACTTTCCGTTCGATAATCGATTGACGTCATTTCCGCGGTCGCGTGAATGACGAGCTAAAGAAATTCTTCTTGAGGTCAATCCATGTCCAACACCCAACTTATCGCCGGCATTAACACGGCCGGCAGTGCCAAATTGTTCGAGGCCGCTTGCCGGACCATTCCGGGAGGCGTCAATAGCACGGCGCGTGCGACCTGGTCCGGATGGACGCCGTATCCGCTGTTCGTCAAGGACGGCAAGGGTTCGCACCTCACCGACGTCGATGGCAACGAGTACATCGACTATCTTCTGGGCCTGGGCCCGATGATCTTCGGCCACCGGCCACCGCGCGTGACCCAGGCCGTGGTCGATTTCATCCAGCAGCGCGGCACCGTGTTTGCGTTGCCGACTGCCGACGAGGCGCGGCTGGCCGAAAAAATCATCGCTGCCGTGCCCAGCGTGGATCAGGTGCGCTTGTGCAACACCGGCACCGAAGCGGTGTTGTATGCCACGCGCCTGGCGCGCGCCTTCACCAAGCGCAGCAAGATCATCCGCTTCGAAGGCATGTATCACGGTTTTTCCGATGGCGTGTACTGGAGCAAGCACCCAGCCATCGACAAGGCCGGCCCCGACAAGCATCCAATTGCCGTGGCGCAAGGCCCGGGCATGCCCAAGGGTGTGGAAGAGAATTTGATCATCCTGCCATGGAACGATGCGGATGTGCTGGCCGACACGATCAAGCGCGAAGGTGACAATATCGCCGCCGTGCTTACCGAGCCGGTAATGTGCAACACGGGCTGCATCCTGCCCAAGCCGGGCTATCTGGAAACGATGCGCGAATTGACGAGCAAGCACGGCATCGTGCTGCTGTTCGATGAAGTCATTACCGGCTTCCGCTTGGGGCTGGCCGGCGCGCAGGGGCGGCTTGGCATCAAACCCGACCTGTCGGTGTTTGCGAAGGGCATCGGCGGTGGGTTCCCGGTCGCGGCGATGGGCGGGCGCGCCGACATCATGGCGCTGGTGGCCACCGGCAAGGTCTCGGTGGCGGGCACCTATACTGCGAACGGCATCGCCGTGGCGGCGGCGAACGCGGCACTGGATGAGTTAAACACGCCTGGGTTGTACCAGAAACTGGATGCCGTCTCCGACGAATTGCGCGCAGGGCTTGGCAAGGTGCTGCGCGACGCGGGTCTGCCGGCCTACGTTGTCGGCGTCGGCCCGCTGATGCAGGTGTGGTTCGCCAAGGATGAAATCCACAACTACCGCGACGCCGAGCGTCATGCCGATCAGCACATGTTCCGAACCTGGTGGGAAGGCATGCTTAGCAAGGGCGTGCTGTTCCATCCGGGCGCCTACGAAAACCTGTTTGTCTCCACCGCACACACGCATGCGGATGTGGCGGCGACGCTTGCGGCAGCAAAACAGGTGGCGGCGGAACTGGCGCGTTCGGTGTAAACGCAAAGGCCCGTTCTGGCTGACGGCGCGAACGCAGTCAGGCGGGCCAGTCGAGCATTCCCTCGATCACGGTGCGCGTGCGTCCGCCCACCCAAACCGTTGCGTCGGCGTCGATGCGCGCAACGAGTTCCGCATCGTGGCCCATTTCGCGGCCCTGGCTTACGCGGTAGCCGTGGGCCAGTTTTCCTTGTGGTTCGGCCTGCGCGATATAGGCAGCGATCAGCCCGTTTGCGGCGCCCGATGCCGGATCTTCGACGATGCCGGCGCCGGCCGGAAACGCGCGCACCACTACATCGTAGTCGGCATTGACGCAGCGCGCGAACACGCACAGGCCAAGGCAAGCATCGGCGCGTGCGAGCGCCTTGATCGCGGCGTGATTCGGTTGCCAGGAGCGCACGTCGTGCTCGTTGGCCAGTTCCGCCACCCACCAACGCCGTCCGCCTTCGACAAAAGCCGGCGGCAGCGCACCGCGTTGGCGAATGCCCAGGGCCGCGCGTACCGAGGCGTTGTCGCTGCCATCGCGCAGTACACGCGCCGGCGGCGACCGCACGAACAATTCGCGCTGCGCACCGGCGCCCTCGATCCGGATCGGCAGCAGGCCTGCGCCGCATTGCTGGATCAGGCGTCCGTCGCGTGCGCACGCGAAACCGCAGTCGAGCACGGCATGCGCGCTGCCGATGGTCGGGTGTCCCGCGAACGGGATTTCCGCGCTTGGCGTAAAGATGCGCAGACGGTAATCCGCATCCGCATTGTCGGGCGGCAGCACGAAGGTGGTTTCCACCAGATTGAGCCAGTGCGCGATGCACTGCATCTGCGCATCGCTCAAGGCTTGCGCCGCGACGACAACGCCGAGCGGATTGCCGCCGCCGAGCGAGGCGGGAAAGACGTCCAATTGCAGATAGCGTAAGGTTGGCATGCCGTGCGATTCCGTCATTCCGGCCAAGGATTGGCCGGAATCCAGTGGCAGAATGACGAGATCAAGATCAGACGCGTTTCAGCGCCACCACCGCATTCAATCCACCGAATGCAAACGAATTGCTCAATGCCGCGCGCACGGGTTTCTCGCGTGCGACATTTGGCACGTAATCGAGATCGCATTCCGGGTCGGCGTCGATGAAATTCGCGGTCGGCGGAATGACGCCGTTTTGCAGCGCGCCGATCACGGCGATGAGTTCAATCGCACCGGCGGCGCCGAGCGCGTGGCCGTGCATCGACTTGGTCGACGACACGGTGAGTTTGTCGGCATGCGCACCGAACACTTGGCGAATCGCCTTGGATTCGGTCGGATCGTTGGCCGGCGTGCCGGTGCCGTGGGCGTTGATGTAATCGATGTCGCCGGTGGTGAGTCCCGCGTCGGTCAGCGCGTTGTGCATCGCGCGCGCGATGGTGACTTCGGAGGGAAACACCATATCGCCGGCATCGGCGGTCATGCCGGAGCCGGCAAATTCGGCGAGAATGGTCGCGCCGCGCCGGCGCGCGTGTTCGTATTCCTCGAGCACAAAGATGCCGGCGCCTTCGCCGAGCACCATGCCGCGGCGCTGCTTGCAGAACGGCCGGCAGGTGTCGTCGGCGGTTACCCGCATTGCTTCCCAGGCTTTCATGATCGGCTCGGTGATGCAGGCTTCGCTGCCGCCGGTGACGGCAAAATCCACTTTTCCACTGCGCACCATGTCGAGTGCCTGAGCCATCGCGTGGTTGGCTGAGGCGCAGGCGCTGACCACGGCGAAGGCCGGCCCGGTAAGGCCGAATTCGATGCCGACATGGCAAGCAGGCGCGTTTGCCATCACGCGCACGATCGAAAGCGGATGCACGCGCGGATTCTTGTCGCCGTAGAAACGCCGGGATTGTTCGTTGTGCGTACTCTCGCCGCCGATGCCGCTGCCGATGATGCAGGCGGTGCGTTCGCCGCGATTGTCGCTGCGAAAATCCAGACCCGACTGCGCCACCGCTTCGCGCGCGGCGACAAGGGCGAATTGCGAAACGCGGTCGAGCAAGGGCAGGCGCTTGTGTTCGAAATGCGCGTCCGGATCGAATCCGTGCACTTCGGCGGCAATCTTGACGTTGAGCAGATCGCTGGAAATATTCGCGATCGGGCTGATGCCTGAACGCCCTTCACGCATGGCTTGCCACGTGGTGCTGGCAGTGGGTCCGAGCGCGCAGATCGCGCCCATGCCGGTGATCGCTACACGACGCATGAGGATAATGTATACGAATGAATTAGTGCGGGATCATGCCTGTGCCGCCGGCGTGGCGGCCTTGTCAGCGAGCAGTTTGTCGACGGCGTCGATCAAGCCTTTCACCGATTCGGTATCGAAATTCGGATCGCGGTCGGGCAGGGTGATCTTGTAGTGATCCTCGATCTCGAAAATGATCTGCACCGCATCCAGCGACTGGATTTCGAGTTCTTTCAGGGTCGAATTCGGCGTGATTTTGGCCAGGTCGATGCCGGCTTCCTTGGAGATGATGCTGAAAATCGTTTCCTGCACGCTGCTCATATGGGTGTTCTCCGCGGATTCCGGTGATGTTTCGAGGATGCAAATGTAGCAGATTCCCGGCGCCGATCTTCGTCATGCCGGAGGTTTTGGCAGGTTCGTTTCGCTTTCGTCCGCGCCGATGACCAGGATGCCGGCAACGATGACAAGGGCGCCGCACAATTGCAATGCGCCGATGCGTTCGCCGAACACCAGATACGACGATGCCATCACCGAGACGAACACGATCGCGCTAGTGGTGAATGCCGCCGACAAGGTGGATTTGCGCAGGATCGTCATCCACGCCAGAAACGCGCCGACGTAGCAGCCGATCGCTACCCACAGCCACGGCGTGGTGATGGCATGGTGGAATGCGGCGCGGCTGAAATCGAATGCGCCGGTTTCGCGGCCGGCGAATTTGAGCGCAATCTGGCACAGGGTTTCAAAGCCCAGCAGCAGACACCAGGCGATCCACGCGCTGACCGGGCGCCGCATCCGCGCAGCGTTCATGTCGGCGGATCCTGGCTGAGCAGCGCAGCCAGTTCCGGATCGTGGCGATCCAGCCGCGCCAGTCGCTCGAACGCGGCGAAGATGGGATCGAGCAGGCGGTTGCGATGGCGGTACCAAAGCCAGTTCGCGCGCAGCCGGCTGCCGAGGCGGCGCTTCTCGCGGTGCAGACCTTGACCACTTTGATACGTGACCAGACCGTGCTCGATGCAGTAGCGCACGTTTTCCATCCAGGTGACGAAGTATAAATTGTAGTCGCGCGCCACCGCGTAATCCATGCCGAGAAACTTGTCGATCAGGCGTTTGCCGTCGTGCAAGACCAGATTGAACGCGATCAGGTGTTGATCCCGCCAGTAGGCGACGCAGGCGCCGCGATCGCCCAACTCGCGCAGCACACCGGAGAAATATGCCGGGGTGAGTTCCTCGAAATCCAGTTCCGCATTGGCGTGCGTTTCGTGGTACAGACGCATGATGTCGACGAGAATATCATCGACGTTGCGGCGCCATTCCACGCGCAATGCCGTGCCGGCCTTGAGCTTGCGGCGCATGTCCTTGCGCGTTCCGGCGCTGAGCGTTCGCAAGTATTCATCGAGGTTGGCGAAGCGCACATCGAGCACGGCGGTCGGCAGTCCCGGTTGCCGGCGCAGGCGATGCGCACGCGCGGCGCCGGCCCACAGCGCATCCTGCGCGGCGGCGGTGTCCTTGGCCGCAAGCATGCCGATGCCTTGCTGTTTCGCGTGCGCCTCGACGCTGTCGAGAATCGCGTCGAGCAGACGCTGCTGCGCGCTGGCGTCGAGGCCAGGCTCGAATCCGAGATGACAGATTTCCGCGACCGGCGAGCCGAGCGAAAGCAGGCGCACCTGCAACAAACGCGGGAAAATGCGCGTGATCGCGTCGGTGACACGGCGCAACACGCTGGTGACGGTGGTGTCGAGGCGGTAATCGACGACGAAGGCCGGCACCGCCGCACACAGACGGCCGTCTTCGCGCACGCCGAAGTACGTCCAGGCGAAACCCGGCAGGCCGGCGTTTTCGACCGCGCGATAGTACGACCAGTCCTCGAGTTCGTCGCCAAACAGACGATTCCACTCGTCGCGGCCGAAGGCCTCGATGGAACGCGCAACGACGATTTCCATTATTTGACGGCGACGGCAACCTGCGACGTTTGCGCCGCTTCGGGCATGTGCACGAAACGTGTCGCCGCGACTTCATTGAAGAAACGCACCGAGCGATCGATGACCTGATCGCGTTCCTGATCCACGGTGATCATGTGATAACTGTTTTCCAGCAACACGGTTTCGACCGGGCCGCCGACGCCGCGCACGACCGTGCGCACATTGCGCAGGCTGGCGACATCGTCTTCCTTGGCGTGGATGACCAGGCACGGGGTGCGGATGTCGCCGAGCTGGCGGCGCACGCGAAACGACAAGCGATAGAACTCGGCCAGCGACGGCCACGGATTGCCGGGCAGACCCGCCGCGGCGCTGTCGCCGCTCAACATGCTGCTGGCGACGCGCTGGCGGATGCGCTCGTCCTTGATGCCGTAGGGGAAACATTCGTGGAACTTGCGGTGGCGGCCGAAGCCCAGACTGACCACCAGCGGCAACAGGAACGACAGCTTGCCGATCCACGGAATCGTCCAGCCATCGTAGACGAAGGTGGTGCCGTACAGACCCAGACCGTCGACTTGATCCGGACGATCGGCGGCGAGCTTGAGCGCCAGCAGCGAGCCCATCGACAATCCGGCGACGAACATGTGGTCGACATCGTGGCGCAGCCGGTCGGCAGCCTCACAAACGCTGCGGTACCAGTCTTTCCAGCCGGTCTTTAGCAAATCTTCTTCATCGCCGCAGTGTCCGGCGAGCTGCATGCCGTAGACGGTGAAACCGGCGCGGTTGAAGCCCTTGGCGACGAAACGCATTTCCGTCGGTGTGCCGGTCAGGCCGTGAATCAGCAACACGCCGGAACGGCCGCCGGGAAGATAGTAATCGGTAGATTTGATCATGTTGCGATACTTTATGAATAACTGAATACGGATAGTTTGCGGAATCGGAGTTTACGAATACCTGAAATCGGCTTTGGCAACCGTTACGGCCAGCACACCAACGCCACACCGGCAGCAACGGCGACAGTTCCCAGCCAGCGCCGCTTTGACACGCGCTCACCGAGAATGCAACGGCTGGCGATCACCACGCCGCAATACGACAGCGCCATGAACGGAAACGCCACGCTCAGCGGCGCCATGCTCAACGCCGCGAACCAGAGCGTGAATTCGACCACGTACACCAGCACGCCGGCCACGATCCACGGCGAGCGCGCCAAGCCGAGCAGAAATCCACGGATGCCGGCGAAAGGCTCAGGTCCGGCTTCGTGACCCACGCCCAGCTTGAAGCACACCTGGCCGCAGACATCGCATAGCACTGTGCCGAACAACAGCGCGAATACCATCCAGGATTGAATCAGCACGATACGATCAGCCTGCTCGCTCGAATCAGATCGCTCGGGACGCTTGTTCGATCGCCACCAGCAACTCCCGGTTCACTGCTTCGTTGCGCGCCAATAACGCCGCGTCCAACGAGGCGCGCTGCGGCTGATCCATGCGTGCTTCCCAGCGCTTGAAAACATTGGCATGCCGCGGCGGCGAAAACTCGCCACAGATATCCGCGCCGGCAATGCGCTTGCGCGCGCCGAGCGTCCGGACCGTCTGCAACACCGCCGCCAATGGCATTTGTCCCTGATCCCAGTTGGTCAGCGCCTCGGATTCCGGCAGCACGTCCTTGTCGATGCTGATCCAGATCGCCGCCGTCGTAATCAGCGGAATTATAGCATCCAGACCCGCTTCGATGCCGGTTTCGGCCAGATTGCGCCAGATCAGATGGCCGTTTTCGTAGCGATGGCCCGGGCCGTCGGCGATCCGCCGCCACACCCGCGACGGCGCGTGTTGCCACGGAAATAGCGCGATCCGGCCGGCGCCGAGCGCGGGCAAATTGCCGCCTTTGCGATCCGGACGAACCAGATCGTCGCTGCACACGCCCAGCGTGATTAGCTTCACCACTTGCGGCAGTTCTAGCGCGCGGTTGACCCACGATCCGCAATGCCAATGCGGCGCCAGCCGCACCCAGTCCGGATGATTGTCGATATGGATGACCGTGATCGGCTCGCTTGCTTGCTCCATCAGCAGCACGGCCAGATGGTGGAAGTCGCCTGATCCGAGGAGGGAAAGTGTCGGACCCGCGCGCGCAGGCAGGTGTTTGCGTGCCGCCCGGATGCTGCGGTCGCGACTCCATAGGCGCAGACGCGGCCCGAGGTCGCGCAGCGGCACAGTATCAATCGCAGTCCACGGCGCTGCCGTGCGCAGCGAGGTTTGCGTGTCCAGCGAGCCATCGAGATCGAGAATTTGCAGGCGCATGGATACGCCTACGCCAGTCGCGGTCGCACGTGGCTCGCGGCCAGCTTGGCATTGCGCCGTGCGGTTTCCACGTCCGCATCAAAGGCCAGCGCCACGCCCATGCGCCGGCGCGCGTAGCTTTCGGGTTTGCCGAACAGACGCAGGTCAGTGTTGGCAACACGCAGGGCTTCGGCCACGCCGTCGAACACCAGCGGCTTGCCGTCCACGCCGCCGTAAATTACGGCCGAAGCGCCCGGACTTCTCAGCGCCGTGTTCACCGGCAGGCCGAGAATCGCGCGCGCATGCAGCTCGAACTGGCTTTGCCACTGCGTGATCATCGTTACCATGCCAGTGTCGTGCGGACGCGGACTGACTTCGCTGAACCAGACATCGTTGCCCTTGACGAACAGTTCCACACCGAACACGCCTTGACCACCGAGATTGTCGGTCACGGCCTTGGCGATCTCGCGCGATCGGGCCAGCGCATCGGCATGCATCGGATAGGGTTGCCAGCTTTCGATGTAGTCGCCGCGTTCCTGCAAGTGGCCGATCGGCGCGCAGAAATGCGTTTCGATGTCGCCGCCGGCGCCGCGTGCGCGCACCGTGAGCTGGGTGATTTCGTAGTCGAAGTCGATGAAACCTTCCACGATCACGCGGCCGTGGCTGACGCGGCCGCCGGCCATGGCGTAGTCCCAGGCTTTTTTCGCGTCGTCGGCGCACTTGATCGTGCTCTGACCTTTGCCCGAAGAGCTCATCACCGGCTTGACGATGCACGGATAACCGATGCCGCCGTCGATTGCCGCTTGCAACTCGGCCAGCGAATCGCAGAATTTGTAGGCGCTCGTTGGCAGGTTCAGCGTCTCCGCTGCGAGCCGGCGGATGCCTTCGCGATCCATCGTCAATCGCGCCGCGCGCGCGGTCGGGATCACGCGCGCCACGCCGGCGGCTTCGAGTTCTTCCAGCGCCTGCGTGGCGATGGCTTCGATCTCCGGTACCACGATTTGCGGCCGCTCGGCCTCGATCAGCGCCTTGAGCTCGTGCGCATCGCTCATTGCGATCGTGCGTGCGTGATGCGCCACTTGCTGACCTGGCGCGTGCGCGTAGCGATCGACCGCAATCGTCTCCACACCCAGGCGTTGCAGCGCGATCAGGACTTCCTTGCCGAGTTCGCCCGCGCCGAGCAGCATCACACGCGTGGCGACGGTCGACAGTGGCGTGCCGATGGCAGGAAGGGTGGGCGCGGTCATTGGGCGTTTTCCGGACGAAGACGGATCGGGCACGCATTATCCCGCAATGCGGGCAGCGATCGCAGCCCGGCGCCGCTTGGCAGGATTTGTGGGCAAGTTGTCGCACCGGCCGGAATCCATGCCGCTACCATTTCCGGATTCGCAACCGCTTCGGAGAGTTCGCCATGAAAATTTTTATCTTTGCCGTTTTGTTGGCGATTTTGCCGGCTGCCAACACTTTGGCCGATACCCCGGGAAAATCGGTGCCGCCAAAAAACGGCATGATCAAGGTTGCCATTGTGCTCAGCGAACATGCCACGGTGATTGATTTTGCCGGCCCCTGGGAGGTTTTCCAGGATACGTCGATTGACGATGGCCATGGCCACGACATCGCGCCCTTCGAGCTGTACACGGTGGCGTCGACCAAGGCGCCGGTGCATACCGAAGGCAGTAATCGTCCCGGCATGACGATCACGCCGGATTACAGTTTCGCGGATGCGCCCACCCCGGATATCGTGGTGGTCGGTGCGCAATCCGGTGGCGCGGTCCTGAGCGAATGGCTGCAGAAAATCCACGCAGACAACAAGCTGATCATGTCGGTTTGCACCGGTGCATTCAAACTGGCGCAAGCCGGTTTATTGAACGGCAAACAGGCGACCACGCATCACTGGTACTTCGGCAACTTCGCCCGCGAATTTCCACAGGTGAAATTGGTGCGGCAGGTGCGCTACGTGCAGGCCGATCCCATCACCTTCAGCGCCGGTGGACTGAGTTCGGGCATCGATCTGTCGCTGCATATCGTGGCGGATTATTTCGGGCCGACGGTCGCGCAACAGACGGCGGACTTCATGGAATACCAAGGCACCGGCTGGAAATCCAATCAGGGAATTTCCGAATTGACAACGCCGGTGAAGCGCCAGGATTTCGTCGGCAAACTCGCTCCGGATAGCACGATTGTGTTGCATATGGTCAAGCGCGGCGCCAGCCCATCTTTCAACACGGATATTCCGGCGCAGAAAGTTGCGGGCATTGCCACCACGGTGAAATCGGATGGCGACAAGGTAAGCATCGCCTTCGCGATCACCGGTCATCCGGCCACGTTCAACGGACTTATGAACCGCGACAACGGCGAAGCGACCGGCACCTTCGTGCAGGATGGCAAGTCGTATCCGCTTACCCTGACCTCGCAACCGATACGACAGTGATGGCCGCGACGCAAGCGCGCAGCGCGGCTTGCGTCAGTGCAGATCAGGCCAGTGCGCTGCGGAAGCGTTCGCGATAATCGCTGGGCGACACACCCAGTCCCGCGACGAAGGCCCGGCGCATGGTTTCTTCGGTGCCGAAACCGCAGTGCCGCGCCACCCTGGAAATCGGCAGATCGTTTTCCTCGAGCTTGCGCCGCGCGGCTTCCAGGCGAGCGCGCACCACGTATTGCGCCGGCGACGTACCCACGCTGGCGGTGAAGCGGCGGGCGAAATTGCGTTCGCTCATCGCGGCTTTTGCCGCGAGCTTGGGCACGGACAGATTCTGATCCAGATGATCCAGTACCCACAGTTGCAGTTTTCGCAGTTTGTCGTCCTCACTGAACTGCGCGGCCAGGTGGCTGCTGAACTGCGACTGCCCGCCGGGGCGCTTGAGAAACATCACCAGTTCTTGGGCGATCGCGAGTGCCGTCGGTTGTCCCCAATCGTCCTCGACCATCGCCAGCGCCATGTCCAGGCCAGCGGTCACGCCACCGGACGTGTAGAGGTCGCCGTCGCGCACATAGATGGCGTCGCGCTGCACATGGATCGTGTCGCTTATGTTGCCGAGTTGGTCGGTGTAGTCCCAATGCGTGGTGGCGGATTTGTTCTCGAGCAGGCCGGCGCGGGCAAGGATCAGTGCGCCGCTGCATACCGAACCCAGACGCGACACCTTGGGCGCGATGCGGCGGAGCCAGCGCAGCACGTCCTGATCTTCCATGATGGCGTGGCAACCGATGCCGCCGGAGATCAGCAGCGTGTCGGCGCGGCTGACATCGCGGTAGCTGCGTTCCGCGATCATGCGGATTGCGGACGAAACCGCGAAAGGCCCGGCCTCGATCGCCACCAGTTCCAGCGTGTAGGCCGGCTTGCGGCAGATGCCCTTGTCACGCAGCCAGCGCTCGCTGCGACTGAAGACTTCCAGCGGCCCGGTGATATCGAGTATCTGTGCATCGGGGTAGCCGAACATGACTACCCGGTGCGATGCCGCAGATCGGGAATGCAAGGCGTGCAGCGGAGCGTGAATCATGGCTGAAATACATGTGGGGTCGGATTGCCGAAGATCTTACTATCCCACAAATTCAGCCAAGCGAAGAGGCAGGAGTGCCGATTCGATTTCGCCATGCTGCGGAAGCCATCGCGGCGATCGCTATCGTTATGTTTTTGCGGAAATGGTCGGGGACGGAATCGAACCGCCGACACGGGGATTTTCAACCCGGACCGGAAGTTAGAAAAATTAAACTAAATCAGCCACTTGCGGCGCTTGTCAAATTTTGATGCGGTATTTGAGTGGTATCTCACTGGACTTCGCTGCGACACATCTCGCAGGCGCATTCGACCCGTGAAGCGGAAGGTCGGAGTGTGCGGCGGCTGTCAGGATAGCCTGTGCGGCGAATCGAACCGAATTGGTCGGTGGTGGCCAACGGCGAAATCGAACCGCCGACACTCTGGGCACGTGCGGCTACGCTCATTCAGTTCTCGAATCCGTCCACAAAAATCACGTCGCCATCGTATTCAACGGCGCCGATGTCGCATTCCGTGCCCTGCGGACGCGAAACGCCGCGCTGATCCGTCGCTGTTCCATCGCAGGCGACGGCGTCGATCACCGGACTTCCGGCCTTCGGCACCATCACATTCCAGATGCCGCCGCCACCAATCAGGGCGTTCAACTGCGGATTGGCGCTGCTTACGATTGCGCCACCGTAGCCGTTCTGGGCCATGACCAGATTGCCGACACCGCTGCCCGTACTGATACCACTGTTGATGGCATTGACCACGACATCGTTCGTGCTGCCGCTGCTGTTGGCAGCAATCGAGTGGTTCATTGTCAGCGTGGCGCTGGTGGTGGCACAGACGTTGCCGCCTGACTGACAGCCACCAGTATTGTCGCCGAGGCTGTAAATCGCACCGCCGTCGGCGTTACCTGCCGGACTGAAACTGTTCGCACCATTGCCCGGAATGACCGTATTGCCGTCCACAGTCACGAAGTTCAGCGTCAGGCTGCCCATATAGTTGAAAATGGCGCCGCCATAGCCTGAAGCGTTGCCGCTTTCGTATCCATTGCCGCCTTGAGCGGTGTTTGCGCTCAGTGTCGAGTTGATCAGACTTACCGTGCCGGCATCGTTGAAAATTGCACCGCCCATTCCCGCACCGGCACCTCCCAACTGCCCCAAAACGCTACCCCCGCCGAAGCCGGCTGGACCACCATTGCCCGTTTGCGCCGCGCCGCCGCCACCGCCGCCGAAACCGCCAATGCCGCCGTAACCGGTCGACAGATAGGTGAATCCGCCGCCGCCACCGAAGCCGCCGCTGCCGCCGAGACCGGCAGAGGCACTGAGTCCGCCGCCGCCACCAAACCCTCCAAACCCGCCATTTTCATAACCCGGATTATTGCTACCGGCAGCGCCGCCATTGGGAGCTCCACCATTGCCATTGCCACCCGCATCCTGACCGACACCCCCGCCGCCGGAATTCGCGCCAAGCGAAGTGGGGGTCGAGGCGCCTAGTGCGGTATTGCCGCTCAAGGCGCAGCGCGCGAGCGTAAGCACGCCTTGATTGAAGATCGCGCCGCCGGCGCCGAGCGCACCGCCGCCATAAGAGGAAGCGCCGCCTCGAGCCACGCCATCGCGCAGTGTCAGCCCGCTTAGATTGAGCGCGCTGCCGCTGTCGATATCGAACAGCCGAAAGCAGGCGCCTGTTGTGCAGCCGGCACTATTGGCCGCGGTCAGCGCGATACCATGCGTCAGGCCGTTTTGCGTTGCGTCGATGGTCAGCGTCTTGCCGCCGTTGATGAAAAACGCCGATGGTCCGAACTCGGTGCCGAGCGTTCCACTGGTGCAAGTGGTTGGTCCGCTCGTCACGCAGCCCGGGTCATTGCTGTACAGGGTCAACGTGATCGTCTGCCCATCAAGGGTGCTGGCGAAGACGATGGTATCGCCTGATGCGGCGCTATTGATCGCGTCGCGCAAGGTTGGGCAGTTATTGCCAGGGCAACTGGCGCTGCCGATCGACGCCGGCTCGCCGGTGCCAGTCACCGTCCATGTGCTCGCGGCGTTCGCTCGAATGGGCAGCGATGTGCACACGATACCTGCGAAAACACCCGACCAAATCAGCAAACTCAGCACCGAGCGCATGATGATTCTCCATTTGGGGTGCGGATCGACTATAGCGTGTATACTAATGCAAATTGTATCCGGTCTTTGCGCCCATCCCATGCATCGTTGGGAAAAGGTTTTCATGGGCACACTTCTTGCCGGCCTGCTCGAAATGCACGGCATGCGGAATCAGGGTAAAGGTTCCGCTTTCGCGGCGTCCGGTTTGTTTCACTCGGCTTCGGGTCATGGCGCACTTGCCGGCGGCTGCAATTCCCGCGCGTGAGTAACGGGGTGCGGCCTTACCCTTGCCGATGGTGCGTAACGCGCTGGAAACACGGGCGCGCATGGCTTGGCGTGCGGGTCTGCACGTTCGCACCAGAATCCGGCAGCGTTGCGCACGTATCCGGCGACTTTCAATTCCG
The DNA here is from genome assembly GCA_025451955.1 of Rudaea sp. Taxonomy (GTDB): domain Bacteria; phylum Pseudomonadota; class Gammaproteobacteria; order Xanthomonadales; family Rhodanobacteraceae; genus Rudaea. The sequence continues at coordinate 14,114 of JANWJJ010000004.1, forward strand.
CGACGCTCAGGCATCGGCGACCTTCGCTGTACTCGCCGACGCGATGATGGTCGAACGGCTGCACGCCATTGAAGTACTCGCCGCAGGTGGTGCATTGGCAGCGGTTGCCGGTGAGTTTCGGCGCGGTCATGGCGACACACAACGTGCGAGCAAGGCATGCGCGGCGTCCAGATAATCGGCAGCCTTCACGTCGCGCCAGTCCGGCGCATCGGTTTGGCTTGCCATGCGATCCATTTCGGCACGCGCGATATCGACGCCAGTCAGCGCAAACAGGCGGCAAGCATCCGTTGCAACGTTGCCGGTCTCGCGCGCGCGTACTTCTCGGCCAATCGTCGTGGGCATCATGCGGCATCGCCCGCAATGAAGGCGGCCAAGTCGGCGCGGTGATAGCGCACAAGGCGCAAACCCACCTTGTGGAAGCGCGGCCCTTCATTGCGCCAGCGCCAATTACGCAAGGTTTGTACGGATGCCGAAAGGATTGCGGCGGCTTCGCGTTCGGTTACAAGGTCGCCGGGGGAAAGCATGGCCGCAGGCTGCGGCGAAAGGGGATTGCTCGGTTGCATTGCCGTGTCCCGTCAAGTGCGTGGGATTGCGCGGCTATCTATATACTGCCAAAAATCTCACTTGGAGCACGTTAAGTCTGTGGATAAGGGTAGGAAATTCCTTTTGTGGAACCTTGGTGCGTTCCGCCAATCATTCGCGAGGAATAACCACGAGGCGTACGTCATAACCCAGTGCGGCTGCATATGCGCAAACGGTTTTCATTGTGGGGTTACGCGGTGACTGGCCGAGTGTTTCTGTTTCGATGCGCGCAACGAAAGCCTTCGAACGATGCATCGTTCGCGCGAGCGCCTCTTGAGTTGGTGCTGCTCGTAATCGCCGCCGGTATTTGCGTTCATCTGCGAGACTACGTATCAATTCCGCACCATCCGAAAATGAA
>JANWJJ010000005.1 GCA_025451955.1 Rudaea sp.
ACACCAAGCACAAGCCAGAGCAGTTGTGCGCAGCGCTCGAACAGCGCGTGCGCGTCGATTTTTTCGATAACCACCAGCTCGTCACGACGCGACAAAGTACGGTTGAACGCGCACTGCAATGCCGGAACGACCTACTCGGCAATGTGGAAAACGCGGCGCGCATCGCCTGGCTAAAAGCGTGCTTGACCTATCTTACGGCGCGCAACTGGGACCCCAAGCACGCCGCGGCTCTGCTTTCCGAAACGGCGCCACTGATCAAGCAGTACTACAAGGCGTTAGGTGCGATCGATTATGCGATGGCGGCCTACGATCTCGGCTACGCGGCCGATGCCACGAATCTGGCCGACGCGCTGGCCTGGGCAAAGTCAGGCGATGCTGCGCTGAGCCGCGACGATGCGCTGAGCCGGATGATCCGTGCGCGCCTGCTCGACTCGGCATGCTTCCGGCTGGGCAGGCTCGGTCATATGGCCGAAGCCGAAGCCACTTGCAAGGCCGGTGTGGCGCTGACGAGCCAGACAACGGGTGAGCATAGCCAGTTGCATTCCCAGCTATTGTTCGATCTTGGCCAGGTGCAGTATTTCTCGCATCACTTCGCCGACGCGCAGGCTACGCTCGATCGCGAGATTGCCGATGATCGTCAACTCGGCCCGCCCGCGCGCCTGGATCTTGCCGTCGCATTGGGCCTGTGGGGAAATCTGCAACGCCGTATCGGCAACTACGACCGTGGCCGTGCCGCTTTGACTGAAGCAATCGCGGTCGAGCGCAGCGATACGAGCCATAGTCTGAATGTCGCGTCTTCACTCAACAACCTCGGAACACTCGAGGCGGAATCCGGTCATTGCGACGCAGCGATCGCGCCTTTGAAAGAAGCGCTGGAACTGGAGCGTCAACGCCGCGGCGCTGACAATCCCTACCTCGTTCCCATCATCGACAATCTGGGCCTGTGCGAGCTGGAGACTGGCGACCTCGCCAACGCACGCGTTGACTCAAATCAGGGGCTATCGATCGCGAAGAAAACGCTAGGTGAAGACAACCCGGAGATTGCTGAGAATTACCAAGACATAGGCGAACTCGAACTCGCCTCGCACAACTACGTTGCCGCGACCGACTATCTGCAGCACGCGCTGTCACTGTTGCCTGCTGATGCCGACACGCTCGCCGACACACGCATCCCGATCGAGCGCAATCTGGCGCGCAGCCTGCACGGACAAAATCAGGACGCGGCGGCATTCGAACACGCCGTCGCCGCGGAAACCGCACGTCAGCGCCTGCTGCAGCATTTTGCCGACGCACTCGACGAGTCCGGCGCGCTGAACTTGCGCGAAGTCCAGCCGGGCGGCATGGATCAGGTGCTGGCATTGGCGGCAGCGCAACGCGACCCGGTCTGGATCGAGCGCGCATGGCAACTGCAAATCGGTTCGCGCTCGCTGATCACGCGACTGATCGCGGCGCGTCTGAAAGCGGCACGCGCCAGCACCGATCCGCTGATGCAGGCACTATGGGAAAAGTGGAAAAATGCAAATAGTGCCTATTCTGCGGCGTTGCTCGACGTGGAAGCTGGCAAGATGAAAGCTGACAGCCTGACGGCGCCACGCGCTGCGCTGGAAAGCGCCGAGCGCGCCATCGCCGGAAATATCCGCGGAGTCGGCGACGCCACCGCACCAGGCATCGCCTCGCTGCGTGATGGCCTGCCCGCAAATTCTGCCCTCGTCGGCTTTGCACTGAGCCGCGACGACGCTTGGGCCATTGATCGCGAGGGTGTGCAGCACGATCCGCAGCAGCGCTACTACGCATTCCGCCTCGATGGCTCGGCGGCACCGGCGCTGAGCGATCTGGGCGATGCCAGCGCGCTGACCGCCGCCGTGCGCGACTGGACCGCAGCACTGCGCGATCCGGCGCGCAGCGTTGCGGATGTCGATGCGCTCGGCAAGGATGTGACGCAACGCGTGTGGCAGCCGCTGGATTTGCCGAATGATCTGCGCCATGTGTTCCTCGTGCCCGAGGGCGAACTGCATCGGCTCGCGTGGCTGGCCTTGCCGCTGCGCGGCGGTGCGCTGGTCGAGTACGGCCCGGTGCCAGAGTTGCTCGACAGCGAACGCGACCTGCTCACCGCGGTTCCGACCAATGCGTTGGCGCCGCAAGTGCTGCTGGTCGGCGCGGTACCGGCCGATCCATCCCTGACTGCCTGTGGGCACGCCGTGCGTGCACTGCCCGGCGCGCGCCGCGAACTCGATGCGCTGGCCCAGTTGTGGAAGGAAACCGGCAGTGGCAAGGCCGCGTATCTGACCGGCAGCGACGCGAGCAAGGCGGCCGTACGCACAGCGATGTCACAAAGTACCATTATCCACTTTGCTACCCATGCGTTCAGCGACGACACCGACTGCCTGCACGATCTGCTTGCCGCGCGCAGCATCCGTCTCGCCAAGACGGCCACGCCGACGAACGCCCCGGCGGTTTCCGGACTCTTGCTGGCGCCGAGCGCGAAGGCCGCGCCCGCGGATCGCGACGGCTTGCTGACCGCGCCGGAAATCGCCGCGCTGCGCCTGGATGGCGTCAACACCGTCACCCTCGCCGCTTGCGATACCGGCTCCGGCCCGGTGCACAACGACGAAGGCGTATTCGGCCTCGCCCGCGCGTTTCGCCTGGCCGGCGCGCGCAGCGTGGTGATGAGCCTGTGGAATGTCGACGATGCCGCGACCGCCGACCTGATGCAACGCATGTATCGCGCGCGCTGGGCCGAGCATGCGTCCGCGGCCGATGCGCTCGCCGCCGCCGCTCGTGCAACGCTGGCCGCGCGCCGCGAGACTGGGCAAAGCATCCATCCGTACTACTGGGCAGCGTTCGTCGCAGCCGGGGATTGGCGCTGACTAGCGGTGTGGCGCTACCTCAGCTCGAAAACGCATAGCACCCTTGAGTCTTTTTCGCACCGAAAGAACCCAGGTTCGGGAACAACCGGGATCGCACGTACCAGACAAAGCCGATCTGAAGCACGGCAAGCGCCAGGCCGATAAGCTCACCGGTGGAACCCGCAATGAATTGCTTCACGATACCTTGCGCGTGATTTCGGATCGGTCCACGATTTTCTCCTTTGACAGCGCGGCACCCCGCCTGCCGTCACTCGTCAACTCATTCAGCGCCGCAGCTCGACAGCGACGTGCGCCACGTCCCCTCGATCAGTACCATGCTTTCGGTGCAGCACATGTTGCGCGCATCCGTGGCATTCCAGTTTTTCACCCAGTACACGCTCGCCTTGTCGCCGTTGCGCAGGCCGCTCACGATCCTGGGGTGATCGGGCACCATGCGCTGCATCATGTCCAGCATACCGTCGCGCTTGCTCGCATCGTCCAGATTCGCGGCCATTTCCGGCGTGAGGTATTTCTTCAGCGTCGCCGTGTCTTTCGTGCGTTCGGCTGCCAGTGCCGCAAGCATGTCTTTGCCCGGCTGCCCTTCCTTGCCCAGGACTTCGCCTTCAGCAGCCATGCGCGCGGCGTCGCCGTGCATGATGGGTGCATCGAAGTTGACCTGAAATGCATCCGCTTCCTTCGCCCATCCGCTGATGGTACGTCCCTTGATGTGATCGGCCGTCAGGGATTCGATGTAGATGCCGCCGGCGCCATTCAATGCGCTGGTACGCAGTTGGTCGCCATCATGGAACCAAACATCGATTCCCGCATTGGATAACGGCAATCCGCCGCTCATGACGGGAAACATCAGCGCTTGCGCGCCAGCCTTTTCGGCCAGCTCGCCGGGATCATCGGTCCTGGCCACCAGATCGGCGGAAATTGGACGATCGGTCAGCAGCACGAACGTGACCCAGTGCCCGTCCTTCTCCTGCTGCCAGGCCAGCGCGTGATCGAGCACGGCTTCGTGCCCCTCCCAACGCATGTGATTGGCCGCGATCGGTACGTTGTCGGCGGCGGCGCAAGCCGATAGCGCGAGTGCGGCAAGCAACGCGCAGTTAAGCGATGAACTGAACTTCTTGAGCAGCATGGTCGTTGGCGCCGATTTGCGGGAATACCTGGATATGAATGCACTGGAGCGGGAAAGACGCACAGTTCGCGGGAGCAGTGGCTGAGCTAAATCCTGCGGCTACGAGACACAGCGCATGTCGCATCATCTGAACTTGATGAACAGCATGAGTCCCAGCAGCAAAACAACGAGCAGCGCAAAGCCAATGGCGTAGATCACCACCTGCACGAAATACAGCGAACGCAGACTCTCCAGCGCCTCGGTCAGCAGGCCCGGATTGCCGCGGTTTTCGTTGACGCTGCGGAATTTGCCCGCGGTACTCACGGTGAGCACGCCAAGGCCCAGAACCATCAGGCCTTGAACGCCGAACGCCACACTCTTCGCGTACACGCCCAGTGCGAGAGATAGCAGGGCGAGCACGATCATCACGATGCCGACGATTTTCATGTAGCGCGCCACGTCGTCGATCGCATCGCGTTGCCCACCACTCACCGCGATGGCGCCGTTGCCTGCCGCAGCCAGCGCAAGGTTCGGCGTAGCCGGCGTTGCATCCGGGCGCTGATCCGCGCGGCAGGCCACGATCGAAGCGACTTGCATGCCGGCGCTTTCCGCCTCGGCGCGCGCGGCGTCTTCAGATGCGGCATCGCTGAACATGCGCTTGGCCGGTTCGCCGGTCTTGGCATCGCGTACATAGATGAAATAAGGCACTGCAATTTCCCCAATTGAAATGGTTATGGGCAATTCGAGGTGCGGTATTTCGCGGGAATATCCGGCGCGGAGCATGCCCATGTGATCTCGCCCTTGCTGTCGACGGCTGGCGTAAACACAACCGATTTGCCGCCGAGTTCGGGTACCTCTGCGCGGAACGTGACTGTGATCGCGCCCTCGCCTCCGAGCGCAACGGATTGGACTACCTTCGTGGGCAAGTTCTTCAAGTACACGTCCCCGCCAGCATCCTGCAGCGATGACGGCCACTTGTTGTCGCTATTGATGTAGTACTCGGCCACATCCAACCTGATCAGATCTGCTTCGACCACCGCCTCGGCAAACTTCGATTTGATCGTGTACACGTTGTACGCGGATGTCGCTTGCGCGATGTACATGCCCCAGCCGGCAACGATCGCGACCGCGATCGCGCCCAGTCCGATTGCCATGCCTTTGGACATTTTCATGCCTTCCTCCAGGCAACTTGTTCAGAGAGCCGATCTCACGACTGAAGTCGCATGGATATGAATGCACCCGCGCGGCAAAAACGCACAATTCTCGATTCATTGCGACGCCGACGCGCGCGACAAGCAAGAACAGATCCGACGGCTCGTCGTTGCGGAACTTCCCGCCTTCATCGAAAAAGAACGGAGTTGCGGACAGATCACGCTGAGCAAGCCGAGCGCGATGCAGAGCAGGCCGATCATGTTCGGGGTGAGTTGCATGGCTTTTCCTGGTATGGACGACGGGCGAAGCAGGTTCAATTCGACAATTGGTACTGGGTCTTGAATGTCTTGAACAGCGTCAGATCGAAATCCACATCGGCTTCGTGGTAGCCGCCGAAGTCGATATGCAGCTTGCCGGCGAGGTGGTCCGGCTTGTTCGATGACAAGGTCAAGGCGCCCAACTTTTCAACGTTGTTCCACTTGTGGTCGTCCCCTGCGGAAAACCTGATCTCACACGGCAGATCGTGCGGCGCCCCTTTCCCGTTGGCGTAGTCGAAGTACACGCCGTCCTTGAGCACTTCCGTGGCGCAAGACAGATTGACGCACTCCCTGATCTGGGCGCCGATATCCGTGCTCGACAGGATGATCCGCAGCATGGTCGGATTTTTCGGGTCATACAGATCGCCGTTGGCGCCTGTGTCGAAATACACGTCCGGCCCACGCAGGAGATAGCCGTACTTGATGTCGGCCGAGGCAGGATCAATCTTGTCGACGACCGTGCCGCTGGCCTTGTCCGCTGCAAACGCGCTGCTCGCCACAGCGGCCAGCATCATCGCGACGAGATTGATCGAAATCACTTTGTACACTTTCATACTTTTCTCCTGTTCAACAGATAGTTTTGATTGCGCTTCATTTCGCTGCTCTCGTCGTCGGCGCAAGCACCGGTTTGGCTGACCGATGCCGCCGATGCATCATCACGAAGAAGCCGATGGCCGCAAGAATCAGCGGCACCGCGATCAGCGGCCGGTGCAGCAACCAGGCGAACGCGATCGTGAGCAGCGTGATCGGAACGGCCGCGGCGAAAGCAATGACGAAGGCGCCGCCTTCGACCAGGCCGCCGAGGAAAGGCAGCACGGTGGCCAGCGTGGTGACGAGGCTCATCATCATCATGAAGCCGACCAGCATCAGCACAAAACCGACGCCACGCAGGATCCAGGTGAGCCGGCCCTCCTGTTGCTTGCGTTCGCTGAACATCTGCGCGCCGCTGACCGTGCCGGGCGACAGCAGGGCGATGACATAGTTGTCGGCACCTTGGTACGGCGACAAGGTGCCGGACGCGTCCTGTGCCACGATGGAAAGCGTCTGCGCCGCAATGCCGGAGAAACTGACGCGGATATCGCCGGTGGCAGGCTTGGCGATGTCGCTGCCGTGGTACAGGAAATTACCCTCCTGCCGGTAGCCCGCCGGAGCATTGCCCGTGACCGCGGCGGCCAGGGGTTGGAAATTGTCGGCGTGATCGAGCACCGCCGGATCGACGCGGAACGCGCCGAGTTTGACTTCCGCGCTATCCGCCACCGCCGAGCGCAACGTCATCTCGGGATTGGTGTGCTCGCTCGCGCTCTTGAACTCGCTCGAATCGACCGGCGATTCCGACCATTCCTGGCTGTAGTCGTATGTCGTCGTCGTGGTCTTGGTGCCACCGACAGCGGTGTGCGTAGTGCTGTTCTTTTTTTCCTTCCATTGATACATCTCGACCTTGCGCGATACACGCAACAGCGTCGGCCCGCTCACGCCGAACGTATCGTCTTTTGCCGGCTGGTTGGTTTGGGCCATGCCGGAAAGGTGCACCAGGTGGCCGATCAGGCTCGCATCCGCGGTGTCGGGCTTGGCCTCGACGAGCTGGCTTAAACCCTGGTCCAGCGCGCGGATGGCATCGACCGCGCGCCCCTCGTTCCAGTACAGCAAATAGATGCTGGCGGGCACCAGGAGTATTCCCAGCACCGTCGCCATCAGGCTCTGACCCAGGCGACTGAAGATATTTTGGCTACTGGTTTCGGTTATCGAGTCCATCGTTCATTCCGTCAAGAGTCGGGAAAAATGCCAGGGCAAGGCGAATCGCACAAAGCCCGCATAACTGGGCGAAACTGATTTTTGGTGACTTCGCGCAACGGCTCCACAACTACTCAAAGCCGTTGGCGAACAGCTTGTTGCGCACATACGCCTGACGCGTGCTTTCGATCAGTCCTTGTGAACCAGCGTATTCGCCACTGACTGTCTGACCTTGTCCTCGCAGGTAATACAACTGATCCAGCGGCGGGGAAACATTGGTGCGCTGCCAGCCGCCGGGGATGCTGGTCATGAAACCGAGATTCGAAAAGGTCAGATTGTCGGACGAGATTTGCAGCATCGGGGCCGACGACAATTCCGGACTGGCGCCCGCGCGCGTCCAGGTAACGGTGGTACCCAGCGCGCTCGTGGTCAGCGATTGCAGCGCGGCCTCGGTCGTCGATAACCGGGCAAGATTGGTACGTGTCTGCCCGCCTGCGCCGGTGAAGTAACCGCCGGCCACCACCTTGCCATCCGCCTGCAGGGCAATGCCAGCAATATAACCGCCGATGCTGCTGACTGGATTGACGGTGACGACGCTTTCCACGCTGCCATCGTTGTTCAAGCGCTCAAGCAGTCCCTGATTGATGAACATGTCGCCGGTGTGTCCGCCAATCACCACGCGCCCGTCCGCCTGCAACGCCAAGGTGTCAACGTAAACCGTTTGCGCATCCGGATAGACAAAGCCGGTATCGACGCTGCCGTCGGCATTGACCCGCGCCAGGTCGTGACAAGCTTGCCCGCCGATGGACGTGAACTCGCCACCGACCAGCAGTTTGCCATCCGGCTGCAGTACCAGCGCCACGACGGTGGCAGCAATACTTTGCCCCGGATAACTGATATTCAAATCGGGAAAATTCGTATCCAGCGTGCCGTCCGAGTTGAGCCGGGCGAGGCCGTGGCGCGGCTGGTTGGCGATCATGGTGAAACTGCCGCCGATCAGCACCTTGCCATCCGGCTGCAACGCAACGGCGTCGATGGTGTTGTCGGCTTTCACATCGGCAAAACCGGTGTCGAGACTGCCGTCGATGGCGTTCAAACGTGCCAGGTGTCCGCGCGGTTGCAACTGGATCGTCGTAAAGTCGCCACCGATCACCAGCTTTTTGCCGTCCGCCTGCAAGGCGATCGCATCGACGTTTTTGTCTGCCCCCGCATATTGGAAACTCGTATCGATACTGCCATTGGCATTCAACCGTGCGATGTACGCGACCTTGTTTCCCGCGATAAGAGTGAAGGCGCCACCAATCAGCAGTTTGCGATCGGATTGCACCGTGATCGCGTCTACCGCTGCGTTGATCTGCGGATCGGGGAAGCTGCTGTCCACAACGCCGGCACTGTCCAATCGGGCAAGCCGATTGCGCGTCACCCCACCGATCGTCGTGAAGTATCCGCCCACCAACAAAGTGTCGTCGGGTTGTACCGCGACCGCGTTGATCTGATTGCCGGGCGCTTGATCGAGCAGCGTGGTGTCTACCGCGCCGCCGACGTTCAACCGCGCCAGATTACTGCGTGTCTGCCCATCGAAACTGCTGAAACTGCCACCCGCGACGGCTTTGCCGTCCGGCTGCAGCGCCAGGGCCATGACCACGCCGCCAATACTGCCGGCCGGCCCAATGACGACACTGCTTGCCACACTGCCATCGGTGTCCAGGCGCTCAAGCAAGCCCTGATTGACGATTGTATTTCCCGTATTTCCCCCGACCAGCACCTTGCCGTCGGCCTGCAGCACCACCGTATCGATATAGGCAGTCTGCGTGTTGGGATAGGCAAAGCCGGGATCGACGCTGCCGTCGGCATTGACTCGCGCCAACTGGTTGCACGTTTGCCCACCGATGGACGTGAACTCGCCACCTACCAGCAGTTTGCCATCCGGCTGCAACACCAAAGCCTCGACGATCGGAACGATACTTTGCCCCGGATAGCTGATATTCAAATCAGGAAAGCCCGCATCCGGTGTGCCGTCTGCATTAAGCCGCGCGAGGCTGTGGCGCGGTTGTCCGGCAATCGACGTGAAGGTGCCACCGATCAGCACCTTGCCATCGGGCTGCACCACCAACGCGCCGACGCTGACACCACTCACAGCGTCGACGGTATCGGCGAAAGATGTGTCGAGACTGCCATCGACATTGAGCCGCGCGAGGTCATTGTGCGGCTGTCCGGCGATCGTCGCGAAAAAACCGCCGATAAGCAGCTTGCCATCCGGTTGCAGCGCGATGGCATACACGTAATGACTTACGTTCGGATCGGCAAAGCCGGTATCGAGGCTGCCATCGGCATTGAGACGGGCCAGATAGTGACGCGCCTGCCCGGCAACCATCGTGAACTGGCCGCCGACCAGCACCTTGCCATCCGGCTGCAAAGCCATGCCGTGTATGAAGCTGTCGACAGTCGGACTGACAAAGCTCGTATCCACCGAACCATCGACTTGGAGCCGGCAGAGTGAGGCGCAGACCTGGCCGTTGATCGTCGTGAAGGATCCCGCCACGATGGCCTTGCCGTCCGGCTGCACGACCACCGCCTGCACGACATTGTCCGCCGATGGCGCGTAACCATCATTGGCATCGAACGCGTTGGCGATGCCGGCCAGTCCGAAAGTGCCCACGCTAACCGCGCCGAGGATCAAGACGGCAAGCCGCGCAAAGACGCGCGCGGCGTCAATTGCACGCTGAACAGCCGATCGTGTGCGGACAAGTGCCGTAAAGCAAATTTGCGCAACCATGACGAACTCCTGGCGGTAGGTATGCTTACTTAATGCCGAAGAGTGGAAAACCGCACAAATCGCGGGTTCGTGACTGCCTGCTCAACGCGCTTCAAACCCGTCCTCGAAAATCCGGTCGAAGACAATTTCCGGCGAAAATTCGCTGGTGTAGTGGTCGGCCGTGGTCGCGGTGGCGACGATGCCGGCCAGCGCCTGTACATTCGCGGGCAGTGGTAACGTGACCGTACGCGCCACCTGCGCACTGCTGGCCGGATACGAATCGCTCACCAGATATTCGCCGCTGCCTTCGTCCACATCGACGTAGAAATCCACGCGCAGTGGATACGCCGAATTCACCGTTGCCGAGTCGACCAGATACGTCACGTTCAAGATCAAGTTGCCGGATGTTCCAGATACGCTCGCCGATTGGATCACCGGATAGTTCTGCTTGTTGTTCGTGCCCGTATCGGCGTCGCCGGGGTCGTTCGCCAGCGGCTCGAGTCCCGAGGCGACTCCAAGAATTGCAATATCGACGATGGCGCGGTTGTCATGGACGGCATTGCCGGCGCTGTCGAAACTTCCGCCGATGGCGTTCGTGCTGTAGTGATCGACAAGGATGCCGGAGCCGTTGTTGAAGGCGATGAGGTTGCCTTCACCCGCATTGAGCCCGCCGATGATCGTCGCCGGCGTTGCCGTCGATGAACTGCCGCTGATGTCGATGCCGCCGCAATAGGCGGGACAGCCCGAGCCGTACGGGTAATCACCGTTCGGCAGTGGCTTGGTTCCGGTCCAATCCGTGCCGATGTAGTTGCCCTTGATCTGCATGCCGCCAATACTTTGGCCAGCGCTGTCCTCGATGCCGATGCCGTAGACGTGATTGCCGGAGATTACATTGCGCGACGCGGCCGTTCCGCAAGTTGGATTGGCGCCGGCACTCGTGCAGCCGATGCGTATGCCGGGGAAATTGCCTTGCAGGTACAGACCGGGCCAGTTGTTGGAGGCGCCATTCGGAATCGCCAGCGTGCCGCTGGCGTCGGTGCCGATCAGATTGCCTTCGACGATGATCGTGGCGTTCGGGCCACCGCCCAACACCGCCCCACCCATGCCCGACAACAGGTTGCGTTGCCACGGCTGCGCACCGCCGATCTGGCCATTGTCGTAATTGATTCTGACCGCCGCGTCCGAGTTGTAGGCCGGCAACGCGGTGCCATCGAGTTTGGTGCCGATGAAGCAACCGTAGACGTTGATCTGCGCTTTCGGCCCGGAGACCAAGCCATCAGCGTTGATGCCATCGTAGAACCCGTGCATGGCCACGCCCTGCAAGGTGATCGTGATGTACGGCGAACCACAACAGTTGTAGTAGAACCCCTCAACACTGAACCCCGGATAGTTGCCGACCAGTTCGATCATCAGTTTGGTGTTCAGCCCACCCTGATCCGGCGCGTTCGTATTCAATGCGCTGCCCGGCTGGCTGTAGCCGTCGATCAGCAGACTCGTCACGGTGCCGCTCGTGTTGATCGTCGGGAATCCGGTAACCGTGATCGTCTGCGGGCCACTGCCCGGAATGTCGAAATCGATCGTGTTGGCCCCGCCGCCGGCATCGGAATCCAGTATCGCCTGGCGCAACGAACCCGCGCCGGAATCGCCGGTAGCGGTGACACAGAACGTATGCGCCGGAAGCGGTGACGGGCAGCCCAGGCCGGGCGTCGGTGGCGATTGCGCGTGCGCGGCGCCCGATAGCAGCAACGCCATACCAGCAAACAATGTATATATTTTCACAAATCCGCCTCTGCGCGATTGCGCTTGTCGCCGTCATTGCCGCGCGTGTTCGAGTCGGCTCAGTCGCTCGCTGATCTCTTGCAAATTCGCGTGCTCCTGCTGCAAAACAGTTTGCAGTTGCGCATTCTCGGCGCGCAGCTTCGCGATCTGGTCGTCGCGATCGAACGACTCCACGGCCAATTCCTGCACGGCGGCCACAGTGGTGATCAGCGCGGGATCCGTGTCCACCGCAAGAATCGGCATGTCGCCCGCGGGGGCGCCGGGCACGGGCTTGCCGGTGCTGCTCACCGCATCCGGGAACACCTCGCGGAATTCCTGGGCGATAAAACCCATATAGGGTTTGTCCGCGAAGTTGTTTTCTGTCGCGCGGTACTCCGGCGTGTAGTGGAAACTCACCGGGCGCAACTTCAGCACCGTCTCGATGGCATCGGCGATGGGATGAATATCCTGCTTGATGCGGCGGTCGGACGAGGTAATCCAGGTTCCACTGCCGCCGGCCTTGGTGGCGTTGGCGCCGGCGATGGTCAAATTGCCGGAAGCATCGACGCCGAGATATTGCGAGTAGCCCGATCCGTCAGTCTTGAAGATGCCAAAGTTCAGATCGTTCGGCCCGGTTCCGCTTACGCTGAGGTCGAAGCCGTTGCTGATGCCGTAAGGCAGCAAGGTGATATCGGCAGCGACATTGTTACTGTCGCTGCTTTGGACCATCAGTTCGATGGCGGGATTTATCTGAATACTGTTGATGCGTACCGAGCCATCAATTTGTGCAGCTATCGGCGTGCCTTGGGCCAACAATCCGTATCCACTACCGCCGTTATAGGCGATTATGGCAGGGTAAACACCGCTGGCTGTGCCGTACACGCCCACTCCATATGGACCATTGGATCGACCGTACACGCCGAAATTCTCACCCCCGCTTGTGCCGCTCGTGGTATCCGTTGCAACGCCAAACACGCCGACCCCACCTATGCCCGAGGCTTCGCTATCAATGCCCTCATGGAGAGCCTGGCTCTGGATTCCCGCGGCTGACACATTATTGGTGGAGACATACAGCGGGCTGTAGATGTTGGTGCTATTGGTGTTGACGATCTGCGCGGCCTGGCCGTTAGTGCTGGTGGTGAAGAAACCGGTGCCGTTGGATGACTGCGCCTGCACGCCATACCCGGAATTAGAAAACCCGAAGGCGCCCGCCCCACTCACGCTGACGCCGTAGACGCCGAAACCGTGACCAGCGTGCGTGCCGAAGACACCATAGCCGTTTGTCCCGGTATCCTTGTTGTCTCCGCGCATGGCCGCACCGGGACCCGCCGTCATCGTGCCTTGCAAGGCCGAGGCCCCGGGACTCGGGTCGGAATTGGTGATGTCCACCAGCGCCCCGGCCAAAGCTTGCGTTGCCGCGTAGGGCAAGGCGAAACCCGCGCCGGTGGCGCCTGTCGCGCCATTGGTGCCATTGGTGCCGTTGATACCCGTTGCTCCGGTTGGACCGATCGGGCCCATGGGGCCTGTCGCGCCCGCAGCGCCATTGGTACCGTTCGTTCCATTTGTTCCCGTTGCACCTGTCGGGCCGATTAGACCCGTCGCGCCCGCAGCGCCCACAGCGCCCACAGCGCCATTGGTACCATTCGTTCCAGTTGCGCCAGTTGGACCGATCTGGCCCGTAGAGCCAGTCGCGCCATTTGTACCATTCGTTCCGGTTGCGCCGGTCGGACCCGTGGCACCGGTAGCACCCGTCGCACCCGGCGCGCTGTTGAGCGCGTACTGCGCCACCGGCACCGTGTTCACCGGCTGGCGATTGGTCAGGGTTTGCCCGCCAATATTCACTTCAAGCCACAACTGCTGGCCGGTGAAGGCACCGGGAAAGGCCAGATCGATCGAGAACACGCCGTTCGTCACCGGCCAGTTGTTCACCGTATCCGGGGTGCCGACGATGTCGGCGGCGCTGCCGCCGCTGGCGACGTCGTACAAGGTGAATGTCATGTTGTAATTGCCGTTCGCCGGCTGGCCGTTCTCCTTCAAGCTGCCCTGATAGGTGAATGTGGGCAACTGCGCACTGGCGAACGCGGCAAACGGCAGGGACAGCAGCAATGCGGTGCTGAGTGCGGAGCGTTTCATGGGCAGGCCTCGAAACTGGTGAAGAAAATTTCATCGCTGGGTGTGCCGTTGGCGGCAATGGCGCGAAAGCCGCCGTTCAAGGAAAGCGTGCCGCTGGACATATAGCCGTCTGCAGGTTCGCCGACGGTGGCGTTGAGCCGGAAACACGGATTCGTCGACTGCGCGGATGAGCCTGCGGCGACGACGTGCGCATCGATGCTGAACGTCGCCTGCGCGCTGGCGCACAGCAGGCCGGAAACGCCGATCAGCAAAGCGCCGCGCGTGAGTGCACACTTGCGTTTGGCGTGCGCGCTATCGTGCGAATTTGTATACATGTGCATTTGTTCTCCGTGTTGCCTGTTCAATGCCCTTCAAAGCGATCCGCAAAAATCCGGTCGAACACATATGACGGCGAGAATTCGCTGGTGTAGCCGTTCACATCGGTAGCGGAGGCGACGAAGCCGGCCAGCGTTTGCACATCCGGCAGCAGTAGCAGCGATACCGTGCGTAGTGCCTGCGCGCTCGCACTTGTATACGTGTCGCTGACCAGAAACTCGCCGCTGCCTTCATCGACATCGACGTAGAAATCGATGCGCAGCGGATAAGTGGAATTCGTCGTTGCCGAATCGACTGAATAGGTCACGTTCAAAGTCAGGTTGCCCGGCGTTCCCGATACGCTCGCCGACTGGATCACCGGATAGTTCTGTTTGTTGTTCGCGCCGGTGTCGGCGTCTCCCGCATCGTTCGGTATCCAGCCGTTTTCGGTGAACGCGATATCGGTGCCGCCGTTGTTGTGGATGACATTGGCCTGGTTGTCGAAGCTCGCGCTGATGTTGGGATAGCCGTTGTCATGGGCCCAGATGCCGGGGCCGTTGTTGTGGGCGATAAGGTTTGCTTCGCCGGCATTGAAACCGCCGATGATCAAGGCCGGCCCGCTGGCGCCTCCTTGTATCTGAATGCCTCCGCAATAGTTGGGGCAACTGTTGGTGTTGGCGTTAGTGCCGTTGGGCAGCGGCTTGGTACCGGTCCAGTCGGTGCCAATGTAGTTGCCCTTGATCTGCGCGCCGCCGTAGGTATAGCCCGGGTAGGTTGAGTCCGACATGAGCATCCCGTACGCGCTATTGCCAGAAATCACATTGCGCGATGGATGCCCACTGGCGGTGCAGCCGGCGCCAGCGCAGCCGACGCGCAGGCCCGGAAGATTGCCGCTCAAATTCAGTCCGGGCGAGGAATTGGGAATGGCCAGCGTGCCGGTGATGTCGGTGCCGATCAGATTGCCTTCGATGATCACCGTCGCATTCGGAGCGCCTGCCGCGACGCCAGCGTAGCCGTTGCCTGAAATCAGATTGCGCTGCCAGGGCTGGATGCCGCCGATTTGCGCGCTGTCGTACTCGATGCGAATGCCTTGCTGGCTGCTTGCCGCAGACAACGCGGTGCCGTCGATCTTCGTGCCAATGAAGCAACCGTAGATGTTGAATTGGGCATAGGGCTTGAAGGCATAGGTTTGGCCGGCAATCGGATAAAGCAGATCGTGGATGTTCAACCCCTGAAATGTGAGGGTGAGAAAATAGGTATTGCCGCAGCAATTGTAAAAAAACCCGTAGGTACCGCCGCCAACAATCTCGATCATCAGTTTCGTGTTGAGGCCGCCCTGATCCGGTGTATTGGTGTTCAGCACGCTGCCGGGTTGGCTGTAGCCATCGATCACCAGACTTTTCATGTTGCCGTTCGCGTCGATCGCCGGAAGCTGGCTTGCCAGAGTGATCGTCTGCGGCGTCGGCGTCACCGGGTCCGTCGAAATGTTGAAGCCGATCGTGTTGTCGCCGTTAGCGGTGTTCGCATCCAAGATCGCTTGTCGCAGCGAGCCGGTTCCGGAATCCGCGGTGGTGAGAACGCAAAACGTATGCGCGGCGGGCGTGCAGCCGCCACCCGCTACCGGCGGTGTCTGCGCGAACACGATGCCCGACAGCAGCAGCGCGGCGCCCGCAAATAAAGTATACATTTTCACGATTTCGCTCCAGCGCTTGCCGATTTTGCGTAGCGCGGCAGTAACGCATTCCGCCCTTTGTCTATTCCTAATGCCGGACAGCGGCAAAACGCACAAAACACGCAGCGACGGTTCGAGGGATCCCCGAAAACACCCGCATGGCGGCTAGTCCCGGCGTTGCCTGAACGCACGCAATTCGGCGAAAAAAGGATCGTGGGACGGGCGGCGCGGTCCGGCAGGTCCGCTCAGTCCTGACCAGCCTCGAATTTCGGCCACACACCTGTATTACCTTGCTGCATATCGTATTTCGATATACAGTCAGCCATGGCGATAAAGTCGTTTCGATGCAAGGATACGCAACGGCTGTTCGAGCGAACGCCGGTACGCCGATTTGGCGCGATCGAATCGGTCGCCCGCCGCAAGCTCGAACAGATCGATGCCGCGGCAGCGCTGGACTTTCTGCGCGTTCCTCCCGGCAATCGGCTGGAAGCGCTCAAGGGCAAACGTGCTGGTGAGTACAGCATTCGCATCAACGATCAATTCCGCGTGTGCTTTCGCTGGAATGGCACGGATGCCGAAGATGTCGAAATCGTCGACTACCATTAGAGGCTGTGCATGAGCAAGAAATTGTCGCCCATCCATCCCGGAGAAATCCTGCGTGAAGAATTCATGCTTCCGCTGGGCTTGTCGAGCAATGCCTTGGCCAAGGCGATCGGCGTCACCCCGGCGCGAATCAACGAGATCGTGCGCGAGCGCCGCGGCATCAGTGCCGACACGGCGCTGCGTCTGGCCCGTTATTTCGGCACGGATGCGCAAAGCTGGATGAACTTGCAGCAGCGCCATGATCTGGAAAGCGCAAAGGATGCTTTGGGCGCTGCGCTGACCCACATTGTCAGGCGCGCAGCATGAGTCGACAAGACCGTGGTCGGGGTGAGCGAATGCGAACCCCAACGATCATCGAAAACCTGTTGGGCATCACTGCATTCAGCCCAACCTGCTCGCTGCTCCCGCCCTCGCCCGCTCAATGCCCTTCAAACCGATCCGCAAAAATCCGGTCGAAGACATACGACGGCGCGATCTCGCTGCTGTAGCCGTTCGCATCGGTGGCGGTCGCGACGAAGCCAGCCAGGGTCTGCACGCTCGCGGGTAGCGGCAGGTGCGCCGTTTGCGTCATCTGCGCGTTCGCCGCGATGTACGAATCACTGACGAGATATTCGCCGCTGCCTTCGTCGACATCGACGTAGAAATCGATGCGCAGCGGATAGGTCGAATACATCGTTGCGGAGTCGACCAGATAGGTCACGTTCAAGGTCAAGTTGCCGGGAGTTCCAGAAACGCTCGCCGACTGGATTACCGGATAGTTCTGCTTGTTGTTGGGTACCGAGTACGGCGCCGGGAGCGGGTCGGCATCGCCGGGATCGTTCGGTATCCAGCCGTATTCGGTGAAGGCGATATCGGTGCCGGCGTTGTTGTGGATGGCGTTGCCCCGGCTGTCGAAACTCGCGCCGCCGCTGGGGTAACCGCCGTTGTCGTAGCCGGAGATTCCGGGGCCGTAGTTGTACGCGATCACGTTCGCTTCACCGGCAGCGAAACCGCCGATGATCAGCGCCGGCGCGGTGTCGTAGCCTCCGGTCTGGATGCCGTTGCAATACATCGGACAGCCGCCGTTGTAGACGTTGTTGCCGTTCGGCAGCGGCTGGATGCCGGTCCAGTCGGCGCCGATGACATTGCCCTTGATTTGCGCGCCGCCGGGGCCGGCGTTTTCGTCGATGGCAATCCCGTGCGCGTAGTTGCCGGAGATCACATTGCGCGACGGATGACCGCTGGCGGTGCAGCCGGCGCCGGTGCAGCCGACGCGCAAGCCTGGCGAGTTTCCCGTCAGGTTGAGCCCGGACGGATTGTTCGGAACGGCTAGTGCGCCGGAAACGTCGGTGCCGATCAGATTGCCTTCGATGATCACCGTCGCATTCGACGCACCCGTACCAGCCGTCACCCCGGCCGAGCTATGGCCGGAAATCAAATTGCGCTGCCACGCCTGCGCGCCGCCGATCTGCGCATTGTCGTAGCCGATGAGGAGTCCTGTCCCTTTGACCGCCGCCGAGGCGGCGCCGTCTATCGTGGTGCCGATGAAACAGCCGTAGATGTTCCATTGCGCCTCGGGCGTCAACGTACCCGACTGGCCAGCAACCGTATAACCGAAACTATGCAGGTTCAGCCCCTGCAGCGTCACGGTGATGAACGGGTTGGCGCAACAACCGTAGCCAAACCCGTTGCCGCTGTTTCCGGCGCCGACGATCTCGATCATCAGCTTGGTGTTGAGCCCGCCCTGGTCCGGCGTGTTCGTGTTCAGCACGCTGCCGGGTTGGCTGTAGCCGTCGACGATCAGGCTGGTGACGGTGCCGCCGGGATTATTGAGATTGATCATCGGCAGCGAGCTTGCCAGCGTGATCGTCTGCGGCGTCGGGCTCAGCGGATTTGTCGGGATGGCGAACCCGATCGTGTTCGCGCCGCCGGCGGTGTTCGAATCGATGATCGCCTGACGCAGCGAGCCGGTGCCGGAATCGGCCGTGGTGAGAACGCAAAACGTGTGCGTGCCGGAAGTACATCCTCCGCCCGCTACCGACTGCGTCTGCGCGAACGCGCCGCCGGACAACAGCAATGCGGCCACAAGCAAAGTATACGTTTTCATGATTTCACTCCACGCCGCCGCTAGGGACAGCCCTCGAAGCCGGCACTGAAAATGTTGTCGCTGATCTGCACTTCGTAGGCGCCGATGTCGGCGCGCGTGCCGGACTGCCGCTCATACGCCAGCGGCGGTGGCGGTATCGGAGTAATCACTGGCTGTGGACCGCCACGCTGGTCGTAGACCTCGTCGATGCTCACGCCCGTGTCGATTGCCGGACTGCCGCTGTACAGCGCGTGCGTCTGCGTCGTGCCGCCGTTGTTGCGCAAAGGTCCGAGCAGCGGACACTTGCCGATGATCGTATCCGGCGGCAGCGAACTGGCAGACACCGTGGCATCGAGCGCGCGAATCAGATTGAAATTGCCCTGCTGGGCGTCGGTCGCGAATGTGACCGTAAACGTTCCCGTGTTGGCAACGCCCAAATCGTCGTTTACTGGCGACGATCCCGACAATACGACCTCGTTGTTCGAGATCAGGGTGCTGTGCAGATTCACCGTAATCGAACCGATAAGCGCACCGAAGGTCAGACCCGGAGAATGACCTGTGCTCGTCGTGTTCTGGTTGAACGCAATCGTGCTGTTGTTGATGGTCGTCGGAATACGGGAATACATGCCGGCATTCGACAAGGCCGTGTTTCCCGAAATCGTGCTGCTGGTAATCGTGGCCGAATGATTGGTCGTGACGCTCGCAAGGTAGATGCCGCCGGCAGAGCCTCCGGTATTGCCGGAAATGGTCGAGTTGGAAATCGAAACATTTCCGGAAACCCAGACGCCGCCTACCCCCGCATGACTGCCAATGGCGCTGTTGTTGCTGATCGTGCTGTATTTCATTATCAGCGCACCGCCGACATATACGCCGCCGCCGTAGACCGCCGTGTTGTAGCCCCTGCCGTCGGCTACCACATTATTTTGAATCGTGCTGTTGCTGAGCGTCAGATTCCCCTTGGTGAAGATGCCGGCTCCCTCTGCAGCTTGCCCTGGAGAGTAAGGATTGACGTTGCAGCCGTACACCGTGGAACCCGACAAGGCGACATTGCCGGCGGAATAAACGCAGCCGCCTTTTACATCGCTCGTGTTGCTAACCGAATTGATTCCGCCAGTGAGTCGCATGTCGTTGATGGCGAGGGTACCCGTACCTTGATGGTTGAAAACTCCGTCGGGGTTGGCGTAGTCTGCCTTTATCAGTGCCGGGCCTTGTATCGTTAGACTCGACTGCTTGACCACAATTTGGCCGGAGTACAGGGAGATCGTGCTGGTGGAGCAGCCGGCGATTGCGTGCAATTGGGACAGATCCACCGTATCGCCCGAGACGACACTGACATTGCCAACGACATCGCGCAGGCTGCCTGGGTTGTGATCGCTGCAATTGGTTACCGGCCAGGTGGTCGCCATCGCCTCCGGCGCCGCCAGCGCAAAGATCACCGCGCAGCACGCCGCCAGCGGCTTGCGCCGAGCGGCGGATAAAACGTATTTCGTTGAGATTTTCATGCGCATGTTTCCGATGAATGTTTCTAAAACACTACGGACAGCCCTCGAAGCCGGCGCTGAAAATGTTGTCGCTGTACTGGAATTCGTAGGCGCCGATATCGATGCGCACGCCCGAGAACCGTTCGTAGGCCTGGGGTGGCGGCGGTATCGGAGTGACCACCGGCTGTGGCCCGCCGCGCTGGTCGTAGGCCAGATCGGCACCGTTGATGCCCGTGTCGATGGCCGGGCTGCCGCTGTACAGGGCATGCGTTAGCGTCGTGCCGCCGTTGTTTTTCAGCGGTCCGAGCAGCGGACACTTGCCGATGATCGTGTCCGGTGGCAGCGAACTTGCGGACACGGTGGGATCGGGCGCGCGAATCAGATTGAAATTGCCCTGTTGCGCGTCGGTCGAAAATGTCACCTTGTAATTCGCGCTGGTGCTGACGGCGCCAAGGTCGTCGTTCGCATTTGTGCATCCACTACAGGTGTTGTTGGCAATCAACGTGCTATGCATATTCACCACCGTGTTCGCCGCGAACGTGGTGAAGGTGGCGCCGGCGGCGTGACCCGACGCGGCGTGCTTGGTATTGAAAGCGATCGTGCTGTTGTTGATGTTGGTGGATATTTCCGAATACAGTCCGCCACCGCTCGGCGCATCGTTACCGGAGATCGTGCTGTTCGTGATTGTGGCCGTAGCGCCGCCAGTTCCAAGACCAAGAATATCGATACCACCCACGTTGTAAGCCGACGTGTTTCGGGAGATCGTTGTTTGGTAAATGGAAGCATTGCCAACCACTTCCATGCCGCCACCGGACACCAGGTTGCCGTGATTTCCGCTGGTCGACCCGGCGCTGTTGCCGTCGATCGTGCTGTACGTTGCGAAAAGGTTGCCTTGCACGCACGCGCCGCCGCCTAGAATCAGATCGGTTGCATTGGCAGAAGCATCGACGGTATTGCCTGAAATTTTGCTATGCAGCAGCGTAAGATTGCCGCCGACGAAAACGCCGCCACCTCGCGCTCCTACGTAGTTCTTGCTGGTGTCCGCGAACGCTTGGCAGTATTTGACGCTCGTGCGAGAAAGCACGACATTGCCCTTGGAGTAGACGCAGCCACCGTACACACCGCCGGGCACCGGTCCACCATACGCTCCTCCGGTCGGGTTATAGGGCCGATGATGTCCTTGACCGAAGGCCAGGGTCAGATAATCGACCAACAGGGTTCCTGTACCGGAGTGGTAAATGTTTCCCCAGATCCGGATATCCTTTGTGGTGGACCCTTGCAGAATCAGGCTGGCTTGAGGGATGGCCAACTCGCCGGGATTCAGGGTAATGGTGCAGGCATTCAGTCCGCTCATGTCGACGGTGTCGCCCGATGCTGCGCCGGTCACCACGCTGCGCAGCGTCCCCGGGCTGCCGTCGTCGGCACAACTGGTCACGATTCCGGCGAATGCGTCCTGCGCCGCCAGCGCGAACAGCGCGGCTACGCACGCCGCCAGCGGTTTCCGCGGCGCGGCGGATAGAACGGACTGCGTTGAAATTTTCATTTCTACCTCTTGAATCTGGAATGTTCTAAAACACTACGGACAGCCCTCGAACCCGGCGCTGAAGATGTTGTCGCTGTATTGGAATTCGTAGGCGCCGATATCGATGCGCACGCCCGAGAACCGTTCGTAGGCCTGGGGTGGCGGCGGTATCGGAGTGACCACCGGCTGTGGCCCGCCGCGCTGGTCGTAGACCAGATCGGCACCGTTGATGCCGGTGTCGATGGCCGGGCTGCCGCTGTACAAGGCGTGTGTGAGCGTCGTGCCGCCGTTGTTTTTCAGCGGTCCGAGCAGCGGACACTTGCCGATGATCGTGTCCGGTGGCAGCGAACTTGCGGACACGGTGGCATCGAGCGCGCGGATCAGGTTGAAGTTGCCTTGCTGGGTGTCGGTCGTGAATGTGACGGTATTCGTCGAGGTATTCGCGGTGCCGATATCGTTGCTCGTCAGCACGCCGGATTTCAGATAGGTATTGTTCGAGATCAGTGTGCTGTGCAGGTTCACCGCAATCGATCCGAACTGCGCGCTGAAGGTCGCGCCGGCCGAGCCGCCGGTAACCGCCGACTTCTGGTTGAACGCGATCGAGCTGTTGTTGATCGTGGTGGACATGGCGGAAAACAGGCCGCCGAATTTCGGCGCGGAGTTGTGCGAGATCGTGCTGTTGGTGATGGTCGCCGATGTGCCAAAGCCCATCTCCAGCCCGCCGACCGCATAGTTCGCAGTGTTGTAGGCGATCGTCGAATTGCTGATGCTTACGTTACCGAAAACTTCCAAGCCACCTCCTTCTCCCAACACGGTTGTGAAGCCAGCCTGATTGCCGCTGATCGTGCTGTATTTTGAAGTAAAATTTTTACCGACGAATGCCCCACCTCCGATGGAATTTGCCGAGGACGCCGGAGATGCCCCCACATAATTGCCATCGATTACGCTATTGATCAGATTGAGGTTGCCAACGGTGTAGATTCCGCCCCCCCACGCTCTTGTGGCGGAGACATTGCTAAAGTCAGAGACGGAACAAAAGTCCACCAAGGCGTTGCTCAAGATGACATTGCCTTTGGAATAGATGCAGCCCCCAGTCACGCTGATACTTCCAACATTGTAGTAATGGCCGCCGCCACCGGTCAGCTCGAGATCCTGAACGCTGAGCGTGCCCGTGCCCTGATGGTTGATGATGCCGTTGTCGTGGCTAGCGGTGCTGTTGCCTCCACTGTTGATCTTCAAGCGGCTGGATCCCGGGCCCAGCAGGGTCAGGTTGGCCTGATTGACCACGACCGCCCCGGTGGTCAACGAGATCGTGCTGTTGACGCAACTCAACCCGGTCATATCCACGGTATCGCCGTCCTGCGCTAAATTCGTCACGACATCGCGCAGGGATCCGCCGCCGCTATCGAAGCAATTGGTCACAATCAAATTGTTGGCCGCCAACGCCTCCGGCGTCGCCAGCGCAAACAGCAACGCACAACACGCGGCCAGCGGTTTGCGCCGTGCGACGGATAAAACAGACTTCGTTGAAATTTTCATGGGCATGTCCCCAATGCAAGGTTTCTAAAACAAGACCGGACAGCCCTCGAACCCCGCATTGAAGATGATGTCGCCCTGCTGCACCTCGTA
>JANWJJ010000006.1 GCA_025451955.1 Rudaea sp.
GGCTATCACGCCTACGAGAACAAACTCGACGAGTTGTTCGCCGAAAAGAAATGAACCAGGAGCACGCCATGAGCGAACCCGTCATTCCCTTCAAGCCGAAGAAATCCGTCGCCCTGTCCGGCGTTGCCGCCGGCAACACGGCGTTGTGCACGGTTGGCCGCAGCGGCAACGATCTGCATTACCGCGGCTACGACATTCTCGATTTCGCGACGGTGAGCGAATTCGAGGAGATCGCGCATCTGCTGGTGCACGGCACGTTGCCGAATGCTGCAGAACTCACTGCATACAAGACCAAACTGAAATCGTTGCGCGGAATTCCGGCATCGGTCAAAGCCGTGCTTGAACAATTGCCCGCCTCTGCGCATCCAATGGATGTGATGCGTACCGGCGTGTCCGCGCTCGGCTGCGCGCTGCCGGAGAAGGACGATCACAATCATCCGGGTGCACGCGATATTGCCGATCGGCTGATGGCATCGCTCGGTTCGATCCTGCTGTATTGGTATCACTACGCGGTGAATGGCAAGCGCATCGACGTCGAGACCGATGACGATTCGATTGGCGGCCATTTCCTGCATCTGTTGCACGGCAAGAAGCCGGATGCGCTATGGGTGCGCGCGATGCATACCTCGCTCATCCTCTACGCCGAGCACGAATTCAACGCCAGCACGTTCGCCGCACGCGTGATCGCCGGCACCGGCAGCGACATGTATTCGGCCATCACCGGCGCGATCGGCGCCTTGCGCGGCCCCAAGCACGGTGGCGCCAACGAGGCCGCGTTCGAGATCCAGAAGCGCTACGACTCGCCTGACGAGGCCGAGGCCGACATCCGCGCGCGAATGGAGCGCAAGGAAGTCGTCATCGGTTTCGGCCATCCGGTGTATACAACCGGCGATCCGCGCAACAAGGTGATCAAGGAAGTCGCGCGCGAGCTTTCTGCGGCGCAGAAAAACATGCAGATGTTCGATATCGCCGCGCGGCTGGAATCGACGATGTGGGCGACCAAGAAAATGTTCCCGAACCTCGACTGGTTCAGTGCCGTGAGTTACCACATGATGGGCGTGCCGACCGCGATGTTCACGCCGCTGTTCGTGATCTCGCGTACTTCCGGCTGGAGCGCACACGTGATCGAGCAGCGCGTCGATGGCAAGATCATCCGACCGAGCGCGAATTACACCGGGCCGGAAAATCTGAAGTTCGTGCCGATCGACCAGCGCTGAGAACGCGCTACTTCGCTACGCCGACGGACTTGAGCCAGACCAGCAAGTCGGCCGCGGTCGGTACGTCGTTGATGATGCGGACATCGCTCACGCCACCATCGCTGCCCAATTCGACATCGCGATAGCGTTGCTTGGTCGCGTCGTGAATATAGGCGTGGCACGAACTCGATCCGGCATCGCGCACGCCGGTGTCGCTTTGTGCAATCTTGCCATCGGCGGCTTTGGTGATCAGTACGGATTTTTCCGCAAGCGTTTTCGCATCAACGTTACCGACGCGTTGTGCGCCAGCGAACTTGGCCTGCAATTCTGCTGCCTTGAGCCACGTTGCTCCATTGTCTTTCGTCAACGCCGGCAACCAGGCCTTGCCGCGTTGTCCATAAGTATAAATTGTTCCATTGCTGTCGATTACCTTGCCCGATAGCGTGAAACCCCACGCGGAGTTGGTGTGAAAGCAGTCGAATATGGGATCGATGGGAGTTGCGGGATCGGTCGATCTGGCGGCGGCTCCCGTTGCCGTTGCGAATGACAAACCAAGACTCAAGACGAAGCCCAACATGATCGATCTCCTGTCAGTGGTGGCACCATGCAACGAAGCGTGGCATGTGACGGGGTTAGCCGAAAATGACCGCCACGCCGATTCATTGCAGACGCATGAACAAGGCCGCAATGTAGATGACCAAAAGCACGATTGCGCTTAGCGACATGATTTTGTGATACCACTCGCGTTGCGTGAATGCCGCCGTCGTCGCCATGACGATGAAGGCCGCGTGGAATCCGAGATCGGTACGATCGGTCAGATGTCCGGTGAGTACAACGGGTTTGCTGAGGCTGATGAACAACATCAGCACCAGCAGGAAAAAGAACCAGCGCGTGTGCGCGAAGTAGTGCCGACGCAGATCAATCGGGGCATCGGCCGGAAAATCCGGCAATACGATTCCAGCAAGCAGGTATTGTGTGATGGTTTGCGCCAGTACGACAGCGAACTTGGGAAAGGTCCAGGTGACGACCTCACGCAAGTCGAACATCGCCCACCAGCTTTGCACATTCAGCAGGAGCAACATTGCCGCCCATACCAGCGCCGGCCAGTACATGAGCACGCGCGAACGCGACAGCACGATGCCGCGGAACCCCTGGAGAATCTGCGTGATTGCCAGGCCGATGATGATTGAGAGTAGAACCGAGAGGTAACTGAATTGGTCCACGGGCATCGCCATGCGAATGGTCACCGTATAATCCGGCTCTGATCGTGATAGCGCAAGGCCGGGATGCGAGTGTTCACTCTGAGTCGATTTGGCGTGTGGATTTCCGTTGCGACGCTGGCCGGCTGCGCGCTTGCGCCCAATGCGGCGTCGGATGATCGCCTTGTGCGCACGCAGGCGCTGGCTTTATTGCAGACCATGAATGCGGATTTGCTCAGTCACGACAGTGCAACGCTGACGCTGGAACGCTGGTGCGCCGATCACGATCTGGCCAGGCCGGCGCGCGTTGTCGCGCGGCGTGTGCGCGATGCGGTCAAACCCATTCCTGATGACTTGCGTGCTCAACTCGCTGTTGGTGCGACCGAGCCGATTGCGTATCGGCATGTGCAACTCATGTGTGGCGAGCATGTCCTGTCCGAGGCCGATAATTGGTACGTACCGAGCCGCCTCGCCGCCGCGATGAATCGCCATCTCGATACGACCGATGAACCGTTTGGCAAAGTGGTCAAGCCGCTCGGATTCCAGCGCCGCACCTTGTCGGCAGAATTGCTGTGGTCGCCGTTGCCATCCGGTTGGGAAATGTCCGTATCCACTGTCGATCATGGGCCGCTGAGCATTCCGCCTGCTGTGCTGCGGCATGAGGCGATTTTGTATACCTCAGCACAAGTGCCATTCAGTGCGGTAGTGGAAACGTATACGAATCAGTTATTCGATTTCGGATCGTGGGTGAACAATCTTGCGGCAGGACAGTAGGCCAGGGTTTAGGGCTTAAACCCATTTACACGACTTGACGAACACGCTTCTGCGTCTGACGATACGGTGTAACGCCCCGCATATGGGGTCTATTTTGTAGTTAAGCGGCAACCTGTCGCCACAGCAAGGAGTAAGGTTATGAAGGCTACTTGGCTTGCGATGGCCGCGGCGCTCGCACTATCGACTACGGCTTCAGCAAAGAATGACGCAGCAACCCAACCCGCAGCCACTCCTGCCACTTTCGTTAGCGCAGAAGAGATCAAGGCAGCGATAGATAAGAACAGCACTGGCGCGTTTTCAGATTCCGCACTCCGCGTAGCACCGATAGAGTCAAAGTACAACATCGGGGTAGCCGTGGTTCGTCGGTCCAAAGTCGACGGTCGCATGCTGCCTGATGCGCTGATTCATAACGATGTTACCGAGGTCTATCAGATAATCGAAGGTGAAGGAGTTCTGGTCACGGGCGGAGCACTGCAGTCGGCAAAGCCTTTGACCGCCGCCGCAATCGTGGGCGAGATCGGCCCGAGTTCTGCGGGTCAGTCCATCGTCGGAGGAACATCGCGGCGGGTAGTTCCCGGCGATATCGTCATCATTCCCCCGCATACTCCGCATGGCTTCGTTGATATCACAACGTCGCGCATTGTCTACACGATTATTCGCATTGACCCGCAGAAAGTTCTTGAGCTACATAGCAAGCCGCAATAAAAGCGTTTGCATGCCGACTAACCAGTCAATCAAGCGGACTCGCCTTAGGCAAGCCGCTTATTTCCAGCATTAAAGCACTGCCGCCAACTTCGTACCTTGGGCAATCGCCCGTTTCGCATCGAGTTCGGCGGCAACGTCGGCGCCGCCGATCAGATGCGCATCGATTCCGGCGGCTTTGAGTGAATCGAATAAATCACGGCGCGGTTCCTGTCCGGCGCAGACAACGACGGTATCTACATTGAGCACTTGTGGGATTCCGTCGATGACGACATGCAGGCCGGCGTCGTCGATGCGTTCGTAGTTCACGCCGCCGAGCATCTTCACGTTTTTCATTTTCAACGCGGCGCGATGCACCCAGCCGGTGGTCTTGTTCAGACGCTTGCCCGGCGTTCCCGGCGTACGCTGCAGCAGCCAGACTTCACGCTCGGATGGTTCCGGCGCGGGCTTGGCGAGGCCGCCGCGATTTGTATACTTTTGATCGACGCCCCATTCGTGCGACCAGCGTGCGATATCCGTGGTCGGTGATGGTTTGGTCTGGGTCAGGAATTCCGCGGCGTCAAAACCGATACCGCCGGCGCCGATGATCGCCACGCGTTTGCCGACTGGCTTGCCGAGCAGGATCACATCCACATAGCTCAACACATTCGGCCGGTCGGCACCCGGAATCCGTAGCGCGCGCGGAGTGACACCCGTGGCGAGGATCACCGCGTCGAAGCCGCGCAGCGCTTCCACCGTTGCACGTATGTTGAGCTTCAGTTCGACACCGGTATCTTCGATGCGATGGCCGAAGTAGCGCAGCGATTCGTGGAATTCCTCCTTGCCCGGAATGCGTTTGGCCATATTGAACTGGCCGCCGATTTCGCTTGCCGCATCGAACAAGGTGACTGCATGGCCGCGCTCGGCCAGCGTTGTCGCGCAAGCCAGTCCGGCAGGGCCGGCGCCGACTACGGCGAATTTTTTGCGCATTGTGGATTTGTGTACAATCAGCTCGGTCTCGTGGCAGGCGCGGGGATTGACCAGGCACGAGGCGCGCTTGTTCTCGAACACATGATCCAGACAAGCTTGGTTGCAGGCGATGCAGGTGTTGATGCGGCTGCTGCGTCCCGCACGCGCCTTGTTCACCCAATCCGGATCGGCCAGCAGTGGGCGCGCCATCGACACCATGTCGGCGTCGCCGTCGGCAAGAATCTTCTCGGCGACCTCGGGCATGTTGATGCGGTTGGTCGTGATCAGCGGAATCTTCACCTCGCCCTTGAGTTTTTTCGTCACCCACGCGAACGCTGCGCGCGGCACGCTGGTGACGATGGTCGGCACGCGTGCTTCGTGCCAGCCGATGCCGGTATTGATGATCGTCGCCCCTGCTGCTTCGATTGCCTTTGCGAGCTGCACGATTTCGTCCCAGCTCTGCGAATTGTCGACCAGATCCAACATCGACAGGCGATAGATGATGATGAAGTTTTTGCCGACAGCCTCGCGCGTGCGGCGCACGATTTCGATCGGAAAGCGTTGCCGGTTTTCGGCGCTGCCGCCCCATGCGTCGTTGCGCGTGTTCGTCCGCGCAGCGATGAACTGATTGATCAGATAACCTTCGCTGCCCATGATCTCGACGCCGTCGTAGCCAGCGTCCTGCGCGAGCTTGGCGCAGCCGACAAAATCACGAATCGTTTTTTCCACACCACGCGACGACAACGCCCGTGGCGTGAACGGCGTGATCGGTGATTTGATTTTCGACGGCGCTACCGACAGCGGCTGATAGCCATAGCGTCCCGCATGCAGAATCTGCAGGCAGATGCGTCCGCCGTCGGCATGCACCGTAGCCGTAACTTTGCGATGGCGCGCAACATGCCAGGGCATCGACAACCGACCCGCGAATGGCTTCAGCCATCCGGCGATATTCGGCGCGAGTCCACCGGTCACGATCAAGCCGACGCCACCGCTCGCGCGTTCAGCGAAATACGCGGCGAGCTTGTCGTAGTCGCGCGCGTGGTCTTCCAGGCCCGTGTGCATCGAACCCATCAGCACGCGATTGGGCAGGGTGATGAAGCCCAGATCCAGCGGCGTGAACAATCTTGGAAAATACGGATTCGTGGCGGCAGCAGCAGTCATGGGCATCGAACGGTCGTTTGAAAGAGCACACGATGCCCGGAACTCGCCGCGACGGCAAGCTATTGCATGATCTTGAGCACGACGAGAGTCTGGTCGTCGCTGCCGGCCTGATTTTCCTGATGCGTCCGCACCGCCGCGACGATGCCGTCGCGCAGTGCCTGCGGTATATCGGCGCCGTCGGCGACCAGCTCGCGCAGGCGTTCGGACCCGAACATTTCACCGCGAGGATTTTTCGCCTCGACAATGCCGTCGGTATACAAAACCAGAATATCCCCGGATTCCAGCGTCAGCTCGTTGTTGCGATATTCGTAATCGCGCAGCACGCCGAGCGGAATCTGATCGCCTTCGCCGACCGGAGTCACGCCGCGGCCACGACGGTGCAGTAGCGGTGGATGGCCTGCGCTGAGAAATGTCAGCACGCGCGTATCGGGCCGATACAGCAGCGCGAACACCGTCATGAAATGGCCGCGACTGCGGCGCGAGAAGAAGTATTTGTTGACATAGCTGATAACGCGCGCCGGCCCTCCGGGCGGTTCGTTGTCCTGATAGGTGCGCAGAATGGCGTCGAATTGCACGGCTTCCATCGCGGCGGCGGCGCCGTGGCCGGAAACGTCGCCGACGATCACGCCCCACAGGTCCGGCCCGTTGCGCGGGAATTCCGGCGGCGCAAATTCGGTGAGCTTGCTCAGCTCGTAATAATCGCCCGCGGCAGTCGCCGCCGGCTGCCAATGCACGGCGTATTCCAGCCCGTTTATTTGTGGATTATCCGGCAAAAGCAACTTTTGGATATCGGCCAGGCTTTCGATTTCCTGGCGCTGGCGTTGCGTTTCCTGCGATAGTTCATGCAACACCAGCGGACGCACGATCAGGCTGGCGGCAAGATTGACGTGCAGCATCACGCGTTGCGGATCGCTGCGATCGAAGCGGCCAGCCAGGGTGCTGCCGAATACAAGCCAATGCGTCAGCCGTCCTCCATTTGCGACCGGGATCGCCAGTACCATTGCCGGAGCGAATAGCGCCTGTGCCAGCGGCACCGAGCGTTGCGCCGGCGCAAGCGCAACGACATGCGGTGCGGCGTGAGTGACGATCTGCACGGCGAGACGATCATCGAATGCAGGCAATTCGCTGTGTTCACCGTTCGGGTCGAGATTCGGCACGTGCTCGATGCCGTTGGCGCCAATCAAACCAGCCAGACGGCAGCGTCCCGGTGCTTGATCGCGCACCAGCAGCAAGGCTAGCGAGCAATCCGGAAAGTCGGCCGCGAAATGCGCGTGCAGTGCACGCAGCGCCGCGCGCGAATCGCCATCAAAGGCGCTGAGCGCGAGTACGCGATCGAACAGGGACTCGGACGGCATACGCGGATTGTGGCGGAGACGCGGATATCGCGCCAGCGCCGCTAGCCGGCGGTTTCGCCGAGTCAGGTATCGCTAAGTGCCGCGACGTGTTCTGTTCCGCGCAACAGCCGTGATTTGGCCGTCCATTCTGCGGCAGCGTCCATTGGCTCCAGCGCGGTGAACGCGCCGGAAACCAGGGTCGCAATCGGTACGCCGTCGCGGTACAGGACACGCGCACTGGTCTGATTCGGAACCTTTGCACCAGCGAGTGCGTGGCCGACCAGATTCAGTGGATCAGCGCCGCAGACGCCAATCAGGGTGCCATCGCGCGCGCGCTGGCGCACGCTGCGCAGCAGACTCACGGCCTCGGACAAGGCGAATTGTTCGCCCGACCAGCCGGCGATGAAACGTCCGCCGCGGATTTCGCCACGGGCTTCGAGCCGATGGCAGACACGCAGCAGTTCGCGCCACGGCGGCAGCCACGACGCCTCGCGCGCGAGCAGGCGCCAGCACACCACGCCGTAGCGCCTGAGCAAGGTCCGCACGACGTGCTCGGCAAGATCCGCATCGACACCGGTCGCCTTGCTGCCTCGCGGCTTTTCGCCATCCGTTGCGACGTCTGCCCGGCGCAACAACGCCCAGCGACCCGCATCGGCGATGCCGAGTAGCGCCGTGCGGCGGCCGCGACGACGGCTCGGCGATGGACGCTTCGACGCCGGCACCAGCAGCGCGCGCAGGCCGGCGTAGCTATCCGAATTGATCATGCCGGTAGCGACAAGCTCCGCCAATGCTTCTTCGAGTTCGACATGCAGCAGATGCGTGCCGGCGAGCAGTTCGTCGAAGAACGAAGCCCCGTGATGCTTGAGTTGTTCCACCACGACTTGCGCGCGCGAGGAAAGCGCCGGTGCGCCGTGTTGCGCATGCCCGCCGAGCCTGTTCCACATCGCCATGTTGCGCCGTTGCAGCAAGACGATCGGCGTCGCGCGCACGGGCCCGCTCGCGGCGTGCGTGCGCGTGGCAACGTCGTCGTCCGTTGCGCGCGCTGCGGAGTTCGTCGCGCGCAGGCGCGTCCACACGATGCGGCCGGCCAGGCACAAGTCGTCGAGCCAGGAAATCTCGTAGCCGGCAACGCGCGCGGGCAGGATTTCCGCTTCCCACGCCGCGGCCGGCGCCTCGAAACCTTCGAGCTGGGCAAGCACGCCGGCCAGCGCATCCGGCCCGCTGACTTGCGCGTCCGGCGCGACGCGTTGCCATTCAAACAGGAAGCGCATGAAGTCGCGCGGCTCGACCGGCTCGATTTCGCGGCGCAGGCGCTTGACAGTGTAGCGATGGATGCGGGCGAGCAAGTGTCGCTCGCACCATTCCGTTTCCAATGCCGCGGAATCGGGCATCCTGCCGCGATCCGCGGCAAAACGGTCGCGGCCAAGCCGCGCCACGTTTTCCGAATCGCCAACCGCCGATTCGTCGGCACGTCCTTGTGCCGAACCTGAGTTGCCGGATACGCCCGGTGTGAAGTGCCCACGCATGACGAAGCCCTCGGTTTCGAGCAACGTCAACGCGGTATCTATTTCCACTTGTGGAAGATGCAGCGTTGTGGCGATATCGACGGCGCGCACGGGACCGAGTCCGGTCAGGCGCGCACGCACGATGTTGGCGAGTGCAGCTTCGCGCGTCCAGGAAACTTTGGCGTATTCCGCTGGCGCAGTGATTGCCGGATCGCAATGCGCATCCGGAAACACGGCTTGGAATTGTGGCAGGCGTTCGGCGGGAATGCAGATTTGTGGCGCCATCTGTGCGGCACGCCGTTGCGCGATCAGCTCATCGAGCATCGCAACCCACGTTGGGTTCGCACGCAATTCGGCCTCGGTCAAGAAACTCAATCCCATCAGCGCCTCGTGCAATTCGTCGGTGTTGCGCGCTTCCGGCCACGCTTCCTCGCGCACGGCCGCGATCGCTTCGGCATCGAGTTGGCCGAAATCTTCGGTGCTGTCGATATCACCCCAGCGCCGGCTCTGCACGGCCTGGGTGCGGCGTTCCTCGAGCGGCGCGTCGTCGAGGAAGGCATACGGACGCGCGCTCAACACTTCGGCGGCGAGCGGCGAGGGCGCGGTCAGATCGCGGCAGACAAAGTGGATTTCTCCACATTCGAGCTTTTTCAGCAGGGCTTCAAGGCCTTCGATATCCATCGCCGCGTGCAGGCAGTCGTGCAGGGTTTGCGCGACCAGCGGGTGATCGGGAATCTGGCGCTCGCCGACAAGATTCTCGGCGCAGGCGACCTGATCCGGAAATACGCTGGCGAGCAAGTCTTCGGATTTCATCCGCTGCAACTGTGGCGGCACCTTGGCGCCACCGACGAAGCGTGGCAGGGCGAGCGAGGTGGTTGCGTTCCAGCGCCAGCGCAAGCCAAACATCGGTGCGTCGAGCAAGGCTTGCGTCAGCACCTCGCGCACCGAGTTCGAATGCAGGTAGCGCGTGACTTCTTCGAGCGGAAAACTGTGGCTGGTGGACAAGGACAAGATGATCGCGTCTTCGGTCGCTGCGGCCTGCAACTCGAAATTGAATTTGCGGCAGAAGCGCTTGCGCAGCGCCAGGCCCCAGGCGCGATTGATGCGGCTGCCGAACGGCGAATGGATCACGAGCTGGGTGCCGCCGGATTCGTCGAAGAAGCGTTCCATCGCCAGTTCCGTTTGCGTCGGCAGCAGGCCGAACGCGGCTTTCGCCGCACCGAGATAATCGACAATCTGGTGTGCGGCGGATTCCGGCAAGCCGATTTCGTCGCGCAGCCATGCCAGTGCGGCGGATGCGCCATTTTCTACTTTTGCAGAAATTTCTTCGCGCAGCCGCGCCACTGCGAACGACAGTTCGTCGCTGCGCCCCGGCGCTTCGCCGAGCCAGAACGGAATCGTCGGCGGCAGGCTTTGCGCATCCTCGACGCGCACACGGCCGCGCTCGACGCGCAGGATGCGGTACGAGGTGTTGCCGAGCTGGAAGATATCGCCGGCCATACTTTCGACCGCGAAATCCTCGTGCACTGTGCCGACGCGTTGCGCTTGCGGCTCGAGCATCACTTCATAATCGGCCGTGTCGGGAATCGCGCCGCCGGAAGTAATCGCGGTCAAACGCGCGCCGCGCCGCGCGCGCAGCACGCCGTTGACCGCGTCGCGATGCAGATACGCCGCGCGCGGTCCGCGCCGCGTGGTGTAACCCTCGGCGAGCATGCGCACGATCTCGCCGAAGGTATTTCTGGATAAATCCACAAAGGGATAAGTGCGCGTCACCAACGCAAACAATTCGGCTTCGTTCCATTCGCGGCAGGCGACTTCGGCGACAATCTGCTGGGCGAGCACATCGAGCGGATTCTTTTCGACATGCAAGGTATCGAGCTCGCCGCGACGCACCGCGTCGAGCAGAGCTGCGCATTCGACCAGATCGTCGCGCGATTGCGGAAACAGGCGCGCCTTCGGCGTGCCGTCGACGCTGTGGCCGGCGCGCCCGGCGCGTTGCAGAAACGTCGAAATCGATCGTGGCGAATTGAGCTGACAGACCAGATCGACATCGCCGATGTCGATGCCAAGTTCCAGTGAAGCCGTCGCAACCAGCGCGCGCAGCTCGCCGCGCTTCAGGCGCTGTTCGGCGCCCAGGCGCTGTTCGCGCGCTAGGCTGCCGTGATGCGAAGTCACCGCATCCTTGCTCAGCAGTTCACTCAGATGCCGTGCGACGCGTTCGGCCATGCGCCGCGTGTTGACGAACACCAAGGTGGTGCGATGTTGCGCGATCAGCTCGGCGAGGCGCGCGTACACCTGCGTCCACACATCGCCCGACATCACCGCTTGCAATGGCGCCGCAGGGATTTCGATGGCGAGATCGCGCCGGCGCGTGTAGCCGACGTCGACGATTTCACAGGCATTATTTTCCGTCCCTGGTACTGGATCCCGGCCAGTCTT
This sequence comes from Rudaea sp., assembly GCA_025451955.1. Lineage (GTDB taxonomy): Bacteria > Pseudomonadota > Gammaproteobacteria > Xanthomonadales > Rhodanobacteraceae > Rudaea. Next base: position 11,259 of record JANWJJ010000006.1, read on the forward strand.
TGACCGGGATGACGAGCCTGTAAGGAATTTCGCGACTTCGGAAATGGGTTTCTGCGTCGCCGACAATCCGATTCGGGTCAAACGCCGACCGCACAAGGCTTCCAGCCGTTCCAGCGATAGCGCCAGATGCGCGCCGCGTTTGCTCGGCGCGAGCGCGTGGATTTCGTCGACAATCACGCTGCGTGTCGAGGCCAGCATCGCGCGGCCGGATTCGGAACCGAGCAGGATGTATAGCGACTCCGGCGTGGTGACGACGATATGCGGCGGACGCTTGCGCATTGCGTCGCGCTCGGATTGCGGCGTATCGCCGGTGCGTACGCAGCTGCGGATTTCCACGTCGGGAAAGTTATACTTTTCCAGTTCGGCGCGAATTCCGGCAAGCGGTGCTTCGAGATTGATGCGCACATCGTTCGACAGCGCCTTGAGTGGCGAGACGTAGACGACGAAGGTTGCGTCGGGCAGCGCACTTTCGACACCCTGGCGCACGAGCGCGTCGATCGCGGCGAGAAACGCGGCGAGCGTCTTGCCGGAACCCGTTGGCGCGGCGATCAACGCATGCCGGCCGGACTGGATCGCCGGCCACGCACTCGCTTGCGCGGGCGTCGGCGCCGCAAATGCGCCGCGGAACCAGGCCGCGACGGCGGGATGGAAGTTTTCTAGCGGCATGGGCGGATTTTGCTCCGATTGCTTGCGCAGCGCGAATCGTCGGTGGCGGGCGTCTCAACCGGCGCGACAGCGCCAAATCTGGCAAAATGCGCGCCCTCGTTTTGCAACTGCGGAATTTCCATGAGCCAGCACGACATCCGTTCGGCCAAGCGGCCGGATTTCGACCCGCCGATGGCCGATATCGCCAATTATGTCGCCGATTACCAGATCAAATCGCAAGAAGCCTACGATACCGCGCGCTACATGCTGCTGGATTCGCTGGGCTGCGCGATGCTGGCGATGAAGTTTCCGGAATGCGTAAAGCATCTCGGTCCGCTGGTGCCGGGAGCCACGTTGGCGGGCGGCGCACGCGTGCCGGGCACGAGTTGGGAACTGGATCCCGTACAGGCGGCGTACAACATTGGCGTGCAGGTGCGCTGGCTGGATTTCAACGACACCTGGCTTGCCGCCGAGTGGGGTCATCCTTCGGACAATCTCGGCGCGATCCTGGCGGTGGCCGATTACGTTTCACGTAAAAACATTCGCGAAGGCGGCAAGTCGCTGACGATCAAGGACGTGCTCACGGCGGCGATCAAGGCGCATGAAATCCAGGGCTGCTATGCGCTGAAGAATTCCTTCAACCGCGTCGGCATGGATCATGTGATCCTGGTGCGGCTGGCCTCCACCGCAGTGACGACGCAGATGCTCGGCGGCGGCAAGGCCGAGATCGTCAACGCGATATCGCATAGCTGGATCGACAACGGCGCGCTGCGCACGTATCGCCACGCACCGAACGCGGGCCCGCGCAAGAGCTGGGCAGCGGGCGACGCCTGCCGTCGCGCGGTGACGCATGCGCTGAACGCAGTCAAAGGCTGCGTTGGCTATCCGTCGGCGCTGACGGCGAAAACCTGGGGTTTCTACGACGTCGCGTTCAAGGGCAAGGCGTTCGAGTTCGAGCGTCCGTTCGGCAGCTATGTGATGGAGAATATCCTGTTCAAGATTTCTTTCCCGGCCGAATTCCACGCCCAGACGGCCGTGGAGTGCGCGATGAAGCTGCACGCTCAGGTCGCCGGCAAGCTCGACAAGATCGAACGCATCGAGATCGAGACTCAGGAAGCTGGCGTGCGCATCATCGACAAGACCGGGCCGCTGGCTAATTACGCCGATCGTGATCACTGCATCCAGTACATGGTTGCCGTGCCGCTGATCTTCGGCCGCCTGACCGCCGACGATTACAGCGACGCCATTGCCGCCGATTCACGCATCGACGCGCTGCGCGCGAAAATGACGGTCAAGGAAAATCCGCAGTTCACCAAGGATTATTTCGACCCCGAAAAGCGCTATATCGGTAATTCGCTGCAAGTGGTTTTCACCGACGGCAGCAAGACGGACAAGGTGTCGATCGACTATCCGATCGGTCATCGCAAGCGTCGCGCTGAGGGAATTCCGGTCTTGCTGGAGAAATTCAGGCAAGCTTTGGGCGGACACCTGCCGGCGCATCGGGTCGAGCAGATTCTGGCCGCCTGCGCCGATCCGGCACACTTGGATGCGATGCCGGTGACCGAATTGATGGAACTGGTTGCGCTGTAGCCGGATTTGACTGTGTGTGACGGAATTCCGATCCGGATCAACCGATTTCAAGGTATCCTCGGCTGAGTCCAACCTGAACGGTGGCGCTGGAGGTAAAAATTTGATTTTGCTAGACTAGCCCGACTCGCGTTGCGGCTGTGCTAACATATAATTAACGCGACACGTCAGCATCGACAGAATCGATGCTGGGCATGCGCGCCGCATGGGTGGAGCGGACGCCCAAAAAACCAAGCAGAGGAGACTCCGATGAAACGTACTACCATGTTTGCGCTTATCGCCCTGGGATTGGGTGGTGCAAGCGTAGCCAATGCCCAGGACTTCAGCAGTTGGTATCTGGCTCCGCGCCTCGGTCTGGTAGCACCGGACAGCGCACGCACCACCAAGACTTCTTCTTTTGAAGGCATCGGCCTCGGAACTTGGGTCAATCCCAACTTCGCCGTCGATTTCGAATACGGCATCAACAATGCCGATTTCAAGACCAACTCGCCGCGTAGCGGTCACCAGTGGGAAAGCGTGCAGCTTGATGTTGCCGCGCGTTATTTCTTCAACGAAATCGGTTCCGGCTGGCGTCCTTACCTGATGGGCGGCATTGGCGCGATGCGTCATAAGGCCTATTCGGGTTATCTGCTGAACAACCTCTCGTACGCGAGCGGTGGTGGCTGGGATCCGATGATCACCGGCGGCGTCGGTATGCAGTACAACATGTCCGATCGTCTGGCATTTCGCGGCGAAATCGCGGCGCGTTATGATCGCGACAACAACTCGTTGAATTCCAGTCTGTCCGATTCGTATGGGTTCAAACGCAAGAGCGGCTTTACCGATGCAGTCGCAACTATCGGTCTGACCTACAGCTTTGGTGGCGCGGCTCCGGCCCCGGCTGCGAAGCACGAAGAAGCGGCACCGCCGCCGGCCAGCCCGCCAGCGCACGAAGAAGCAGTTCCGCCGAAGTCGGTTTCGATCGACTTGCGTGGCGTCGAGTTCAAGTTCGACCACCCGCGCGTTGGCGAGAAGCTGGTTCCGTCGCTGAAGGCACCGACTGCCGAGTCCGTGCAGATTCTTGACGAAGCCGTGGATACGCTCAAGCGTTATCCGAACATCCACGTCGAAGTCGATGGTCACACCGACTCGAAGGGCAGCGATGCCTACAACCAGAAGCTGTCGGAGCGTCGCGCCAAGGGCGTGTACGACTATCTGACCGCGCATGGTATCGACGCTAGCCGTCTGGATGGCCCGAAGGGCTTCGGCAAGACCCAGCCGATCGACACCAACGATACCGCGGAAGGCCGTCAGCGCAACCGCCGTACCGAGCTCAAGGTCGAGAATTGATCGATCCTTGCAGTCAGGCGTAAGCAATACGAAAAAGCCCGGCGCAAGCCGGGCTTTTTCTTTGTCCGATTATTGAAAAACTGGGCATCATGCCGAAGTTTTCAATCAAGCGGTCGCGGCGTAGCCGCGCCACGCTTGTCGAATCGGCCGGAAAGCCGCCGATTCGCGGCACATCCATGTGCCGAACGCCGAGCTATCAAATTTTGTCGTGCAGACGGGCCATCCGCTATGCGGATCAGGGCTTCGCAAACAGGTAGTGCCCCACCAGCCATTCGTTGCCGCCGCGGTAGCCGAACAGTTCGGCGCAGGCCATCCAGAACATGCGCCAGCGCTGGTGCCACAGGCGTGCATCGGCGGCGCCATACGCTTGTTCGAGTACCGCAAGAACTTCGCTGCGATGCGCGTCCTGGTTGGTCAGCCAGGCATTGGCCGTCTTCTCGTAATGCGTCCCCGACAAGCGCCATTGCCGTTCGATGTGCAGATCGCGCTGGAACCACAACAACGTGTCGGCCGACGGCATCAGGCCACCGGTGAAGAAGTAGCGTCCGAGCCAGTTGTCGTCGCCTTCGGTCTCGAACGGATACATCAGCTCCCGATGGCAGAAAATGTGCACGAAGAGTTTTCCGCCAGGACGCAGCCACGTGCTGATGCGACTGAGCAGGGTGGTGTAGTTGCGCATGTGTTCGAACATCTCGATCGACACGACGCGGTCGAAGTGCGCCGGTTCGAGTTCCAGCCGGTTTACATCCTGGGTAATCACGCGGACGTTGTTCAGCCCCAGAGTTTTGCAACGGGCTTCGATAAATTCGCGCTGCGGCCGCGAGTTGGAAACGGCGGTGATGCGGCTTTGTGGAAAATGTTGCGCCATCCACAAGGTCAGCGAGCCCCAACCACAGCCCAGTTCCAGAATATCCTGGCCGTCGATGAGATTTGCTCGTTCCAGATAAAGCGCAAGCATGGCCTCTTCGGCCTGATCCAACGTTTCGTCGCCGTTGAGAAAGTAGCAGCTCGAATACTTCAGGCGCTTGCCCAGGCACAGTTCAAAAAACCGCGGTGGCAGTTCGTAGTGCTGCGCGTTTGCCGCATCGGTATGGATCGCCAGCGGGCTGTTGCGCAGATCGTCGAGACAGCGCTGAAAACGTGCCCAGGCTGCGGTGGTGTCATCGGCGCGCTCGTCGCGCAGACGCTGCGCGCACAGGCGGCGAATGCCCAGCCGCGTTAGCCAGTCGGGTACGGCGCCGCGTTCGCACAGGCTGATCAAGCCACCGGGAGCCGATTGTGCATCCACTGTGTGAAGATCGCTGGAAACTGTCTGGTTCATCGGTCAGACGCTCTCGTCAGGTTTTCTTCGGAAACCACGGAATCAACATGCTCGTGGTGCGCTGATATTCCCGGTAATCCTCACCGCGTGAGCGCAGCGCCTGCGCTTCGGTGAACGGAATGCCGCTGATCCAGCACAGCGAGGCCAGCATCAAGGTCGGCCCGAGGAGGCTCAGCAGCCAAGCCGGGAACGGCGTGCCGATCGATAGAAACACATAGGTGAACCAGTGCAGCCATTCAAAGAAATAATTCGGATGGCGCGAATAGCGCCACAAACCGGCGCGGCAGGTCCTGCCGTGATTTTTCGGATTCTTGCGGAAGCGCGCCAGTTGCGCATCGGCGATCGATTCGCCAACGACGCTGATCAGCCAGATCGTCAGTCCGCACACGCACCAGATCGACACCGACTCGCGCGGATTCTCGGCGACCGCGTAAAACGGCAGGGAAAACAGCGCGGTCAGCAGCGCCTGGGCCTGGAAGAAGCCGAAGAATTTGCGCTGATCGTCGCGCCAGAACTCGCGCAGATAGCGATAGCGCCCGTCTTCCGGTTCATTCAACACACGCGAGAGAATATGCATGCACAGGCGAAAGCCCCAGATGCCGCCCAGCATTGCAACCGCCAGTCGCGGCACCAGGCCGCCGCTGCCGACGCCGGCATAGAACAACGCCGCGGCGCCCATGCACGCAGACCAGATTGCATCGACGATGCCGGCGTTGCGCGTGCGCCGCTGGATCAGCCAGCCGATGAGCATGGCGACCGCCGCGGCGGCCCAGACATACAGGATGTACCAGGGAGTCATTGTGGGCCTCCACGCAAGGCAAACGCGGTTGCCGGGCTGTGCAGACAAAGCGCCTGCGCGATCCGGCACAAGGCCGGCGTCAGTACCACCCACACGGCGGCCAGCACCACGAGGCTGGGCGTCGCGGCGGCGGGAAATGTGAGTGCGCCCCAATGCGCCGCTGCCAGATACGCCAGTGGCGCGCCGATACCGCCGAGCGCCGCGCCCACCAACGCATGCGTTTTCAGGTAGGCGAGAGAGTGATTCAGGGTCAGCGCGAAACTCATCCACAGCGCGACGATCCAGACCGGCGCCAGGTCTTCCCACGGTATGGTGGCGGCGTAGGTGAGCAGGCCGGTTTGCACGAAAGTCGAATCGATAATGAACCCGATCGCGGCCGCGAACAGCATCAGCAACGCGTCGGCGCGACGTTGCGGCGATACAGCCAGCTGCCAGCCGGCGAAAATTGCCAGCGCCAGCGGCCCGGGCCACCAGCGGCCGTGCGCGGCGCCGGCAATGGTGATGAGCCAGGTTGCCTGATAGCAAATGGCATTAATCCACAAGTTCACAAAGCATCATCCGGATCGGGAAGATATTGCGCACGCCGGCAACCGGGGCGCGCCAGCAGCATCTGCACATCGCCGGTGGAACGCTCGCGGAAGCCGCTCTCGCAATAGGCCAGATAAAAATCCCACATGCGCACGAAGCGCTCGTCGTAACCGAGTGCGCGCACATCGGCCAAACGGTTATGGAAGCGCTCGCGCCACGCCGCCAGGGTCAGTGCATAGCTCGGGCCGATATCCTCGAGGTTGAACAGCTTCATGTCGCTGTTGCGCGTGGCCGAGTCCAGCATGGCGCCGATTGACGGGATAAAGCAGCCTGGAAAAATATAGCGCTTGATGAAATCCACCGCGCGCAAGGCCTGCGTGTAGCGGTGATCCTCGATCGTGATCGCCTGGATCAGGGCCATGCCATGATTTTCCAGCAGCGCGCCGACCTTGCCGAAATAGTCGTCCAGGTATTGATGCCCGATTGCCTCGATCATCTCGATCGAAACCAGCTTGTCGTAGCGGCCGGACAGATCGCGGTAGTCTTCGAGCAAGACCTCGACGCGATCGGCAACGCCGGCGGCGTGGATGCGTTCGCGCGCCAGATCGTGCTGCTCGCACGAAATCGTCGTCGTGGTGACATGGCAGCCGTAATTGCGCGCCGCATGGATCGCGAAGCCACCCCAGCCGGTGCCGATCTCGACCACGCGATCGGCGGGCGACAATGCCAGCTTGCGACAGATGCGATCGAGTTTGCGCGTCGACGCGATTTCCAGCGACTCATCCGCATGCGCGAAGATCGCCGAGGAGTACATCATGTTGGCGTCGAGAAAAAGACGGAAGAAATCGTTGCCCAGGTCGTAGTGCGCCGAAATATTGCGCCGGCTGCCGCGGCGCGTGTTGCGCCGGAACGTATGCCAGGTCTTCATCAGCATGCCGCCCAGACGCGCCAGGCCGGTTTCCATCGCATCGAGCAGGTCGCGGTTGCGTACCAGCATGCGCATCAGCGCGACCAAATCGTCGCAGTGCCACAGGCCGTCCATGTACGCCTCGCCGGCGCCGACACTGCCGTTGCCGGCCACGTTCCGGTAAAATGCGGCATCGTATACATGTGCCGTCGCGTGCAGGGTATCGGCTGGATTCGCCGCCGGCACGCCGAGCACGCATTCGCCCAGCGCATCGACAATGCGCAATTGCGAATCGCGCAGCGCATCCATCTGTAGCAACAGACGAGCACGCAAGGCGCGATCCAGTGCACCGAAGCTGATCGGCGCGGCAAGACCGAAGGTTCGTACCGACTCGGATTCCATGCTCAGCTCACTTTCGGATGGTCGTAGACGGGATTGCGTCGCAGCCACAGCCGTAGCGCCTGCCAGTGGATGGCGGCGACGATGCGCAGGGTCATGGCCGGGAAACGCAGTAGCGCGCGTGCCAGATTCGTGCCGGTAAGCGGTTTGCGTTCCAGCACCATCGTCGCGTCGAAGTCAGATATACCGCCGTCGAGCACGTCCATGTGTACGCGCAGCGCCGCGTCCGGTGCCGTGAAGCGCCAGGCATAGTCGCGCCGCATCGGCATGAACGGCGAGACGTGAAAGTTCTTGCGAAAATCCCAGCGTAGTGCGGCGCCATGGCGCTCAGCGCCGGCAATTGGCAGCACGTAGCTGTGACGTTCTTTCCACGGCGTATTGGTGATTTCCGCGACGATGGTGTCGAGGGTCACGCCGTCGTCGGCGTAGCAATAATAGAAACTGACCGGATTGAAACAATGTCCACAAGTGCGCAAATGCGTCAACAGCCGGATCGGCCCGGTCGGTGCGTGTCCGCTCGCTTCGCGAATGCGCGCGCGCACTGCGGCGTCCAGTGGCACGGCGGGATCGCCCAGATAATCGCTGCGACGGAATTCGGCCAGATTGCGACGATCCACCGACCACAACCAGCGCCGGGCAAAGACGTGATCGAGCTCGCTCAGGTCCAGATACAACAAATACATGCGGTAACGAAATGCATGCGCATGCGGCGCGTGGCGACGATGGCGCACCCAGCCTTCGTAGAGACAACTGGCAAACGCATCGCTCATGGCCAGCGCTCGCCCAGTCCGTTGGCGACCTCGACCGCGCTGCGCATACCGTCTTCGTGGAAGCCCCAGCCCCAGTAGGCGCCCGCAAACCAGGTGCGCCGGATGCCCTGGATCTGCGCCTTGCGCGTTTGTGCGGCGACCGCGGCACGGGTGTAGACCGGATGGTGATAGCGCAAGCGCCGCAGGATTTTCTCCGGCGCGATCTGCGCCGTGCGATTGAGCGTAACGATGATCGGCTGCGGTGCATCCAGCGATTGCAGCAGGTTCATGCAATAGCTGACCGTGCATTGTTCACTCGCATCCTTCGGCACCAGCGCATTCCACGCAGCCCAAGCCCGGCGCCGGCGCGGTAGCAGGCTCGCGTCGGTGTGCAGCACGGTGTCGTTTTCCTGGTAAGTCATGCTTCCAAGAATGTCGCGCTCGCGTTCGCAGGGATCGGCGAGCAAGGCCAGCGCCTGATCGCTGTGACAGGCAAGTACGGCATGATCGTAGCGTTCATTGCCAGCGGTGCTGTCGATGCGCACGCCGTCTGGCTCGCGTGCGATCCGTGTCGCTGCGCAGCCGACGCGCTCGCGCACGTTCCAGCGCGCACGCAGCGCACGCACATAGGTTTGCGAGCCGCCCTTGACCACGTGCCACTGCGGGCGATCACGGGTTTGCAGCATTTGGTGATTGGCCATGAAGCGCACCAGATACTTGGCTGGGAACGACAGAATCTGCGCCGACGACGACGACCACAGCGCCGACGCCATCGGTACTAGATGATCGTCGCGGAACGCATCCGAATACCCGCGTCCGGCAAGATACTCGCCTATGGCCGGACCGGCATCGGCTGCTTCGAGCAAGTCCGGCGCCTCGCGGTAAAAACGCACGATATCGCGCAGCATGCGCAGAAACCGCGGTGACGCCAGGTTGCGGTGCTGGCAGAACAGGCCGGAAAGACTCGTCGCGTTGTATTCCAGACCACTGCGCTCGTTCTTCAGCGCGAAACTCATTGTTGTCGGCTGCGATTCCACGCCGAGCTCGGAAA
>JANWJJ010000007.1 GCA_025451955.1 Rudaea sp.
AAATTATCGGGTGGCGAAATGACGTTGCCGCCATCGAGGTCGATCAGATAAGTGTCGTTTTCTGCAGGGGCCGTATAGAAATCGATCCAGTCCAGCGTCACGCGCAGCCGATGGTTGTCGATAAAGCGGAGCAAGACCGGCGCTTGCGGCGCATCGGACGTATCCGGCAGGCCGAGCAAATCGACGTGTCCCAATTCCCGCAAGGTTTTGGTGGCGTACCAGTGCACGGTCTGATCGGTCATGGCGAGGGCAAAACGGCTGCCGTCGGGACTCAATTCGGCGGCGAACGGTGAAGCGCGGTCGGCATTGGCCAAATGCATCCGCTTCGTCAGCACGACACCTTGATTGAGGATTGCACCGACCTCGCGGCGTTCGATGCTGGCGTCGTCGTGCCTGCCCGCGCGTTCCTGTTCGTTGATGTTCGCGATCAGTGCCGGCAGCGCTTCAAAGCCGCGACCATCGTTCTGCAGACGCAGCGCCGCATTGAGGCGACTTTCCCACAGGCGATCGCTGGCGGTCGTGGCATTGTTCTCGGCGCGACGCCACTGTGTAGTGATACCGATGATTCCCACGAGCATCGAGATCGCGAACAACAGGCCCAGCGCAGCGATATAGGGTTGACGCCTGGCCCAGCGCCAGATGCGTTGCGTGCCATTGAGTGGCCGCGCCTGCACCGGCCGCTTTTCGATGAAGCGCCCGAGATCGTCGGCCAAGGCGCGCGCGGTCGGGTAACGCGTGGCGACCTCGCGCGCCATGCATTTGACAATGATCGCTTCCAGATCGCGTGGCAGGTCGGGCACGTAATCGCGCGGACTGGGCAACGCGCCATCGAGCATGAGTTTCAGGGTGGCCTGCGGCGAGTCGCCAAGAAACGGCGGATGGCCGGTGACGAGTTCGTAGAGGATGGCGCCCAGGCCCCAGATGTCGGTCGCCGGCGTGATTTTCTGCGATCCCGCGGTCGCCTGTTCCGGTGCCATGTAGCTGGGCGTACCGGAAACTTCATCGTTGTCGGCGGCCAGGCCCTGCTCCATTCGCCGCGCCAGGCCGAAGTCGGCCACATGCGGCGTGCCGTTCTCCTCGATCAGTACATTCGCCGGCTTCAGGTCCAGATGCAACACACCGAGGCGATGCGCGTAATCGACCGCTTCGGCAATCGTGCGCAACAAACCGGCGGCACGCAGCGGCGACATCGGCCCCGAGCGCTTGATTACCGCGGCGAGACTCGATCCACGAATCAGGCGCATGCTGAAGAAGTGCAATTCCTCGGCGCTGTCGACTTCGTAGATCGCGACGATGTTCGGATGCTGCATGCGTGCGGCGTTCTGCGCTTCGCGGCGAAAGCGTTCGATGAAGTCTTTCGATGCCCAAGGTCCTGCGGCGAGCAGTTTGACCGCGACTTCGCGATCCAGACTGATCTGGCGCGCGCGATAGACCACGCCCATGCCGCCTTCGCCGATCAATTCGAGCAGTTCGTAATCACCAAACTGGCGCTGCGATGGATCGGAAAGATCCAGCTCGAGCATGTCCATCGGCAACAGGGAGAGCGGACGGGCGGCACCTGGGCTATTGATCTGGGTCTTGGAGAGCGAACCGAACGCCAGGTCGGCGATTGCCGCATGGTCAAGCTGCAAACTCGCCAACGGATCGGCACCGATGGCATCGAGCAGCGAGGCGCCGGAGCGGTGCGCGTTCACTATGGCGTCCGCGTTTCGTGCAAGATGGCGTGCAGCGCCGCCTGCTCGGTGGCCAGATCTTCCGCCGAGGATACGGTGTCAGCGAGTTCTTCGCCGATCAGTTCGCGGAAGCGTTGGCGCAGGCGCTTGAGTGCAAGGACCAGGGCCAGCGGCCGCGTTTGCAGCTTGCGTGCAAGATCTTCGTAGACGCCAGGTGGTGGCTCGCTGCCGAGAAATGGCCCCAGTCCCTCGTACATATCCAGGTGTCCGGCTTTGTGCGCTTCGCTGCGCAGACGCTTGAGCGCGCGCGCCAGAATTTCGAGCGCGAAGCCGCGTTGATAGGCCTTCTCGGGGGAAGTCGCGTTGATTTTTTCGGACAGGTAACGCGGCTCCAGATTCACCGGCGGAAGCAGCAGATCAGTCGGGGATTCCTCGTCGACTGGTTGGCGCCAATCGCTGGCAAGAAACTGGTTGAGTTGGGCCAGAAGAAAGCGGCGAAAATGGCCGCGTTCCGCCAGTGCTTGACCGCTCTGGAAACTGCGCAACAGATGCATCAGGAAACTGCGGGCGATGCCCTGGGCAATCACGGGATCGTGGCCGCAGCGGCGCACGTAGGCATAGACCGGATACCAGTAGCGCTGCACCAGTTCGGTCAATGCGCCGTGCGCATCCGATGTTGACGAGATCGCAAGGTGCATGACCACCGACCAGCGGGTGGTAGCGAAGCGATCGTAAGAGAGATGGGTTGCGGTCATCGAGTCCCCTGGTCTGGTGCGAACGCTAGCTTATTCCGGATTTGACGGCGGCGATTACATACTGTCGTAAACCGGCCGTTGGCAACCGGCTTTCGGAAACCGTGCCATCGAAAATCCTGCCGCCGGAACTTGCACACCATTGGGGATGCGTGCTGCCGCTACTCGGCGACCGGACCCAGGCTGCCGTGCAACTCGCGAAGTTCGGATTCAAGTTCGGTGCGGGTGACGGTGGTTTGCGCCAGTTCATCCCGAATCAGCTCGCGCAGGCGGTGGCGCATCCGATGTACGGCCACCGCCAGCGTGTTGCGGCGCAAATTCAGCGCGCTTGCGACACGGGCATAATCGGCTTCGTCCGGGCGCTCGGTCACAAATTCGCTGAGATGCTCGAACAGCGCCTGTTTGCCGGCGTGCGCCGCTTCTTCACGCAGCCTGCTCATCGCAGTCTCAAGTACGGTGACGGCCCAACTGCGTTCAAAGGCGCGTTCCGGCGAATCGGTGTCGGCGAGGTTGTCCAGCGTACTGCTGTCGCTGGCCGTATCCTGATCGAGCGACTTGAAACGAATGCCGCCGCCGCGTTTGATCGTACGAGCTTCGTTGTCCGCGTCGATCAGAAAGCGTTTGAGCGCGGTGAGCAGAAACGCGCGGAAACGGCCGCGTGCGGGATCGGCATCGGCGTGGTACGCATGCTCGAGGAACTGGGTGAAAAAACCTTGAGCGAGATCTTCCGCGGTCTCGGCGCTGTAGCCGCGGTGGCGGATATAGGCCAGCACCGGCGGTCGGTAGGTGCGACAAAGACCTTCCAGGGCACCGCGCGCGTCGTTGCCGCCGTCGCGCGCGTGCAGCACCATGCTCCAGCGTGTCGTATCGAAGCGCATCGGCGCATCCGGTTTCCCTGCGCGGCGAACCGCGTGCGCCGATACTGCCACAAATCCGCTGCCCATGGGGACGCCGTTTCAGCAAATGCGGAATGCGCGTTCAGCGCCCTCGTTGCGGGCGTAGCTGCTGCTGCGCACCCGGCGCAATTGCTGCTCCAACCGCTGTTCCTGTTGGCGTTCCGTGAACCAGTGTTCGCGGTCGATATCGACGGCATCGATAGCGATATCCTGATGCGCGGCCTCGGCGGTGCGGAAGCGGCAGAAATCGGCGTATTCGTCGAGTTCGGCGCGGAACTTGTCCATCGCGACATCGACCAGGATCGCGTCGTCGAGCAGGCCGACGATCGGAATATGATTCGGAATCAGGCCGGTTTCGGAATCGAGATAATCGAGCAAGTCGCGCAAATCGGCTTTCAACGCAGGCGCCATTTCCCACTTGGCATCCTTGTAGGTCGCGCGCATTTCGCCGGCGCGACGCATGCGCACTTTGATAAATGTGGAATCCTGGCCCTTGGCCGCGGCGCGTAGCACGCGCCGTGCGGCGCCGGCGATCTGATCCAGGGTAAACGGCTGGTGCTCGGGCGAAAGCCGCTGGGCGATGCGGTTGAAGCGCAGCAATTGATCGTCGTGCAATTCCAGCGAGGTGATATTCGGCGTGAAAATACCCGAACGTGCGGGACTCATGTCGAGGTTGGTGCAGGAACGGTTGAAATCGAAGTTGAAGACAGGCATGGCGGTATCTCCGGAGGTTGGGGTTGATGCGCCGGAAATGGCCGGCGTCATGATCAGGTTCCGCAAACCGTCGCGCGGATTACACAAAAAAAGCCCCGCAGTTGCGGGGCCAAGCGTTGGAGACTCGAACGGTTGCGAATTACTTGGACGCGATGGTGTCCAGTTCGGCGGCGTGGGTGGTGGCGAACTCTGCCTGCATGGCGTTGTAACGCGCCTCGACCTTGCCGTAGGACGTCAGGTATTCCGGATACGCGGTTCTGGCGCCGAACAACATGCCGATTTCGCGTGAGCTGAAATTGCGGCGAATCTGTTCATGCCAGGCCGAGCAGACGGCGTTGTCGTTCGGCGGGGTGCAATCGACGGCGGTGCCGTGCACTTGCACCGGCGCAAGTTGGCCGGCAGCGTTGGCGAAGCCAGCGTGGGTGAAGCTCGTTGCGGCCAACAGGCCGGCGCCAATGAGGATCAATGTATTGTGTTTCATGGCTACTACCTCTCGTGACCTGCCGCAGGTTATCCGCTAACGGGCTGGCATGGTGCTGGAGGCGTCGGCGATCCGGCTGACGCTGAAGGCGAGTGCCTTCACTTAGTAGTTCCGGGAAAGCCGGAAAGGATTACGCGCGCTGGCGTGCGGATGCCGTCGGCCAGCGCGATTCGAGCGGCGCTAAAAGTGTAATTGTTTACCGTGCGTTGATCGTCAGCTAACCAGCGTCCCGATCGGCTCGCCCTGGACGATACGCATCAGATCGCCTTCGCGGCTCATGTCGAAGATGCGCAGTGGGATCTTGTGATCGCGGCACAACGCAATCGCGGCAGTGTCCATTACCGCCAGCTTGCGTTCAATCACCTGGTCGTAGGTCAGACGTTCAAAGCGCTGCGCGTTGCTGTCTTTTTTCGGATCGGCGCTGTAGACGCCATCGACCTTGGTCGCCTTGAGCAGCAGGTCGGCGCCGATTTCGATTGCGCGCAGTGCGGCGGCCGAATCGGTGGTAAAGAACGGATTGCCGGTGCCGGCGGCGAAGATCGCGATGCGGCCTTTTTCCAGATGCCGGATCGCACGGCGGCGGATGAAATCCTCGCAGACCTCGTTGATCTTGATCGCGCTCATCACGCGCACGCGCGCGCCGACTTTTTCCAGCGCATCCTGCATCGCCAGTGCATTGATCACCGTGGCCAGCATGCCCATGTGGTCGCCAGTGACGCGATCCATGCCGGCCGCGGCCAGACCTTCGCCGCGGAAGATGTTGCCGCCGCCGATGACCACGCCGACCTCGATGCCGGCGCGCTGGACTTCCAGCGTCTCGCGCGCCATGCGCGTAAGCACTTTCGGATCGATGCCGTAATCGGCGCTGCCCAGCAAGGCCTCGCCGCTGAGTTTCAAAAGGATACGTTTATACTTTGTCTCGGCAGGCATGCGGGCGGTTCCGGCGCGGGTGGACGGGGCAAAACATGCGTATTGTAGCCGAGACGCCGGATTGCGGCGGCGGGCAACAAAAAAGCCGCGATCCCTCGCGGCTTTTTTGTTGCTTCCCGAGCGAAACGATCAGGCCAGACCGGCCTGCTTCATCACTTCGGTGGCGAAGTCGTCGCCGACCGGTTTCTCGATGCCTTCACCGACGGCGAGGCGATGGAAGCCGAGTACTTCGGCGCCTTCCTTCTTCAGCGCGGCTTCAACCGTGACATTGGTGTCGAGCACGTAGGCCTGCCCGGTCAGGCACATTTCGGAGAGCGTCTTGCGGATCTTGCCACTAATCATCTTTTCCTGGATCTCGGCGGGCTTGGCGCGATCCTTGTCCGTCATCTGCGCCAGCGCGATTTCCTTTTCCTTGGCGACGAGTTCAGCCGGCACGTTATCGGGCGAAATATAGGGCGGATTCATCGCCGCGATGTGCATGGCGATGCCGCGTGCGAGTTCGTCCGAGCCGGCTTTCATTTCCACCAGCACGCCGATGCGGCCGCCGTGCACGTAAGCGCCGACGCGGTTATTGCCGTCCACGCGCACCAGGCGGCGCACCTGCACGTTTTCGCCGCATTTGGCGACCAGCGCCTGACGCGCCTCTTCGATGCAGCCACCATCGGATGCCTTGGACTGCTTGAGTGTTTCCACATCCTTCGCGCCCGACGCCAGCGCCTGTTTGGCGACCATGTCGGCGAAGGCGAGAAAACTGGTGTCCTTGGCGACGAAGTCGGTTTCCGAGTTGATTTCGACCAGCACGGCGTGACCACCGTCCTGGGCGAGCACGATACGGCCTTCCGCGGCGATGCGGCTGGCTTTCTTGTCGGCCTTGGCCAGACCCTGCTTGCGCAGCCATTCAATGGCGACGTCGATATTGCCGGCGTTTTCGGCCAGCGCTTTCTTGCATTCCATCATGCCGGCGCCGGAGCGCTCGCGCAGCTCCTTGACCATGCTTGCGGTGATTTCCATGTGAACCTCTCAGCTTTGTAGACGCGCCGAAATGTGGCCGCGTCGTTGAATTTTCAAATGATCGTGCGGTCATGCGACCGTGGCATGACGGCACATTTCTGTTTGCTGTCATCCCGGCGAAGGCCGGGATCCGGTTCTGCTTTTGACAGATCGAAGAACTGGATTCCCGCCTGCGCGGGAATGACGGACGAGTAAAGCGTTTACTCCGCGGCTGGCGTCGCGTCGTTGGCCTTGACCTCGGCCTTCTTCGCGGGCGGCGGACCACGGCGCGGTGCGGCTTTCTTGGCTGCGGGTTTGCGCGCTGCCGGTTTGTGGCGCTCGGCACGATCGTGGGCCGCCTGCTTCTTCACCGGATTGCCTTCGGCATCGAGTTCGACGAACTCGTCCTTGGCGGCGGCAGCGAATTGCGGCGCGGCGGCCTTGCCTTCGAGCACGGCGTCGGCGGCGGCACTGGTATACAATTGCACCGCACGGATGGCGTCGTCGTTGCCGGGGATGGCGTAATCGACCAGGCTTGGGTCGTAATTCGTATCGACCACGGCAATCACCGGAATGCCGAGTTTCTTGGCTTCCTTGACGGCGATGTCTTCATGGCCGATGTCGACCACGAACAACGCATCCGGCAGGCCGTTCATGTTCTTGATGCCGCCGAGCGACTTGTCGAGCTTTTCCTTCTCGCGGATCAGGCTCAGCACTTCGTGCTTGACCAGTTTCTCGAAGCGGCCGTCGGTGGACATGGCTTCGATTTCCTTCAGGCGCGTGATCGAGGCCTTGACCGTGCGGAAATTGGTCAGCATGCCGCCAAGCCAGCGCTGGCTGACGTAGGGCATGCCGCAACGCACGGCTTCGTCCTTGATCGCATCGCGTGCTGAACGCTTGGTGCCGACGAACAGCACATTGCCGCGCTTCTGTGCCAGACCCGACAGGAAATTCATCGCGTCGGTGAACAGCGGCAGGGTTTTTTCCAGATTGATGATGTGGATCTTGCCGCGCGCGCCGAAGATGTACGGCGCCATGCGGGGATTCCAGTAACGGGTTTGGTGACCGAAATGTACGCCGGCTTCGAGCATCTGGCGCATGGTGACTTGAGGCATGGGAAACTCCAAGCTATGAGCGGCCACGGGTTGATGACGTGGCGACGCTCGGGGTTGAACCTCCACGCATCCAACGCTGGCGACCTTTTGCAAGGCACCCCGACAGCGGTATCGATACGTGTGCGGATTTGTTCCCCACGGCGGGGAACTGCGAAATTATAGCGGGTTCCGTAGGTTGCGCGCAAACAAGATTCCGTCATTCCGGCAGGGACTGCCGGAATCCAGTTGCCAAGGAAGGCAATCGCAAACATTGCCTGATCCCCATGATCGCATCCATGCAGTCTGGTTTCCCCCTCAGCCCGCTGTCGCGGGCTTCGACCCTGCCGGGATGACAGCGTGGCAAGCGCCACGGTGCCGTCTCTTCGTTACAATATGCACAATCTCAATATAGTCAATGCCATGTCCGTCAGCATCAAAACCCCCGATCAGATCGAAAAAATGCGCGTCGCCGGACGCCTCGCCGCCGAGGTGCTGGAGATGATAGCTCCGCACGTCAAACCCGGAGTCACGACCGAGGAACTCGACGACCTGTGCTACCAGCACATCGTCAACGTGCAAAAGGCGATTCCGGCCAACGTCGGCTACAAGGGCTTTCCGAAAACTGTCTGCACGTCGGTCAACAACGTCATCTGCCATGGTATTCCCAATCCGGGCAAGATTCTGAAGGACGGCGACATCGTCAATATCGACGTCACCGTGATCAAGGATGGTTGGCATGGCGATACCAGCCGCATGTACTACGTCGGCGAACCACCGGTGCTGGCCAAGCGTCTGTGTACGATCACGTTCGAAGCCATGATGAAAGGTATCGAGCAGGTACGCCCCGGCGCGACCCTCGGCGATATCGGTTACGCCATCCAGCAATACGTCGAAGCGAATCGGTTCTCGGTCGTGCGCGAATATTGTGGCCACGGCATCGGCACGATTTACCATGAAGATCCGCAGGTGCTGCATTACGGTCACCGCGGTGTCGGACTGCGGCTCGAGAAAGGCATGACCTTCACCGTCGAGCCGATGGTCAACGCCGGCAAGCCGCAAACGCGCCTGTTGCCAGATGGCTGGACCGTGGTGACGAAGGATCATTCGCTGTCGGCGCAATGGGAGCACACGCTGGCGGTGACCGACGATGGCTTCGAGATTCTCACGCCCTGGCCGACGGCGGCGTGATTGCAGCGCGGGCGGGCACGTCTTCGCCGCGCTCGATGCCTACCTAAATCCTTGGGCGCTTTTGGCCAGGCGATGCCGCGTGCTTGTTGCCGGAGGCTACGGCTCCGCTTCGAATCCGTTGGCAAAAATACGATCGCCCTGGAACTCCACCGCGCCGATGTCGATAGTGCCATTGAACATGCGCGCGAAGCCCGCTCCGCGCTGATCATAGTTCGAAGGCGTGAACGCGTTGTTGCCAGCGTCGATGGCGATGCTGCCGGCAACAAGCACCATCGTTTGCGTTGGGCCGCCGTTGCCCTGCAGCGGCCCGAGGCCGGGCGTGTTGGTGAAGTGATTGGTGAGGTCGGTATTGAAGGGTGCGGTGTCGGCGATGGTGCCGGCCACACACGAGGTCATTGTTTCGGTGGTGCCCGATACGCCGAAATCGGTGGCGTTCGCATTGCCGGCAATGATCGAATTGCGCAGCGATATTTTCGAGCCGCTACCATATCCGAGCATGATTCCGGATTGCACATTGGAGCTTGCGTTGTAGCTCGTGGCGGTATTCGCGGAAACCGTGCTGTTGGTCAGGGTTGAAGAACCGTAACCGGTGCCCGTTTGCCACATTCCACCGGCGACGTAGTTGTTCCCCTTCGCGCGGTTTTGCGCAATCGTCGAATTGATAATGCTCACGGGAGCATTGTTCAAATACAGTCCGCCGGCGATCTTGTCGAAACCGCCCGCCGCGCGGTTGCCGGAAATGGTCGACTCGCCGATGACGATGACGTTTCCGAGATCGCTGTAGATGCCGCCGGCGCACGGACCACCGGAACATGTGGCGTCGTTGTTATCGATCGTCGAACGCGTGATTGTCGCGAAGGAACTGACGGTCGAGTAGGAATAACCGGAGAAAACAGCGATGCCGCCGGTTCTTGTTCCCGAATTGCCGGATATCAACGAGTCGCTGATCGTTACGCTGCCGTACACGGAAATGCCGCCGGTGGAATGCGCAGCCATATTGCCGGACACAGTCGAGTGCGCCATTGACACCGCACCACCGTTGAGGTTGATTCCGCCACCGTCGCCAAGCGCAAGGTTGTTGCTGATCGTCACGGCATTCAGTGTGGCGTTGCCACTGTACACGTACAGACCGGCGCCGTTGCTGTCCCGCCCCGCGCCGCTGGAATAGCCGTGGGTGAGGGTCAGATTGCTCGCCATCAGCGTGGCGTGGCTGATGTACATCACCCGCGAGCCGTAGTTTGCGTCGATCGTCTGCCCACTGCCGGCGATGGTGATCGAACCCGAGATGGATATTTCTCCGCGCGCCAGGGTGATCGTCGAATTAGCCAGCGCCGGCGAAAATGTCACTGTGTCGTTGTCGCCGAAAATACCGCTCGGCACACAGGAACCCTGGGCGACGCCGTCTCTGAACGACGTAATCGCGTTGCGCAGATTGCAGGTGGTTGAGTGGAAGGTGTCATCACTGCTGGTGACAGTGATCGTCGCCGCCGATGCATTCGTGGCGCCGAACGCAAGCGAGATGGCCACAGCCAAGGCAGATTTAAGGTTTCGAGCAAGTTCCATGCGCCTTTCCTCGCGTCTCTGACACCGTTGTAGAGTGCAAGCGTAAAGCCGGCACCCGAACTATCACCGCTCGGCGAAGAAACATATCACCGCATCGCGCAAAAAAGCCGAGCTGTCGGCGCCGGGAGAAAAATCCGCGGCGGAGATGGCGGTGACGTCCACCAGGCGAGCGGGCATACTGGCGTCATGCTGCCTGCCGTCACCTCCACTGCCGGTGTTTTGGCGATGCCGCGGCTGCCGCCGACGGTGCCGCGTTCGGGCGTGTCCGATGTCGCGCGGCTGGCCTTGCGCCAGTTACTCGGTGATGCCGATCGTCAATTGGGTGAGGCGTTCCGCGCCGACGCAAACATGCGTGTCGATGCGCTGGTGCGCGCACGCAGCGAGGCCGTCGAACGCGTCGTCGCGCATGTCTGGAGCGCCTGCCTCGGCGATACCGATACGATCACGCTTTACGCTGTGGGCGGTTTCGGCCGCGCCGAACTGTTTCCGCGTTCGGATGTGGATCTGCTCGCCCTGTGCGAACCGACACCGCCAGCGTCGACACTGCGCGCGCTGGAATCGTTCTTCGCCTGCCTGTGGGACGTCGGCCTGAAACCCGGTCACGCACTGCGCACGCTGGACGAATGCCGCACGCTGGCGGCACAAGATGCGACAATTTATACAAGTTTACTCGATGCGCGCCGGATCGCCGGCGCGGTGGCGCTGGACGCGGGTATCACGGCGTTGCTTGCCGATGCGCAACTGTGGCCGCCGGCGCAATATCTGGAAGCGCGGCGCGGCGATCGCGAGCAACGTCACGCGCGCTTTGGCGACACCGCCTACAACCTGGAGCCAAACCTCAAGGAAGGCCCCGGCGGTTTGCGTGCACTGCACCTGATCCGCTGGCTCGGGCAACGCTTGTTCGGCGCCGCGGATTTTTCCACGCTGGTGCAACTCGGCAAGCTTTCGGCGGCGGAAGCCGCGACCGCGGATCGCGCACGGACCTTGCTGCAACGCATCCGTTTCGCCCTGCATCTGGCGGCTGGGCGCGCCGAAGAACGCTTGCTGTTTGATTATCAACGCAGCCTGGCGGCGCAATTCGGCTTTGTCGACGAGCACGGCCAGAACCTGGCGGTCGAGCAGTTCATGCAGGGCTATTACCGTGCCGCGATCGCGCTCGAGCGCCTGAGTGCGCAGTTCCTGCGCCGCTGCGAGGAAGCACTGGATGCGGATACGCAACCGCGCACGCGCCGCCTGAGTCTGGATTTCATCAGCGTCGGCGAGCGTCTGGATTGCGATCCGCCGGATCTGTTCCTGCAACGTCCGGCGGCCTTGGTCGACCTGTTCCGCATCTGGAGCGAACATGCGGAAATCAAGAGTCTGCGCGCGGATCTGGTGCGCCGCATCGACGCCGCGCTGGATCGCTGGGGCGATGCGCTGGCGACCGACGAGGAAACCAATGCGGCGTTCGCGCGTCTGCTGCGCGGCGCGGCGGCGGTGGAAGCGCTGGCGCGGATGAATCGTTACGGCGTGCTGGCGCGCTATCTGCCGGCATTCGGGCGCGTGGTCGGACGCATGCAATACGATCTATTTCATGTGTATACCGTCGACGAACACACGATCCGCGTGTTGCACAACGTCGCGTGTTTTGCCGATGCCGCCACGAGCGGCGAATTTACCCACGCGCACGAATTGTGGACGCGCTTGCCGAAGCCCGAACTGCTGCTGCTCGCGGCTCTGTTTCACGACATCGCCAAGGGCCGCGGCGGCGATCATTCCGAACTCGGCGAGGCCGAAGCGCGCGAGTTTTGCACGCTCCTGCGCTTGCCGGCGGCCGACGTGGATTTGGTTGCCTGGCTGGTGCGCCGTCATCTGCTGATGAGCGTAACCGCGCAGCGTCAGGACATCACCGATCCGGACGTCGTGCACAGATTCGCCGTCGATGTGGCCGACTGGGAACGCCTGGATTATCTGTACCTGCTCACCGTCGCCGACATCGCCGGCACCAGTGCGAAATTGTGGAATTCGTGGAAAGATAAACTTATCGCGGATTTGTACGTCAGCGCGCGCTATGCGCTGCGCAGCGGGCTGGAGCGCGTACCGCACCGCGACGAGCGCATCCGTGAGTGTCGCGAACGTTCAAACGAATTGCTTTCCGCAAAGCAGATCGCCGCCGCCGCGATTGCACGAATCTGGGCCGATTTTCCCGAAGAAAGTTTCCTGCGCTTCACTCCGCAACAAATTGCCTGGCAGACTGCCGGCATCGCCCACACCGGCAGCGCCGGCCCGCTGGTGCTGATCGAGGCGCAGGGCCCGCGCGGTGGCACCGAAGTATTCGTGCACGCGGCCGACCGCGATGGCCTGTTCGCGGCGATCACGGCGGTATTCGACCGCATGCGCCTGTCGGTGCTGGATGCGCGCGTGGTGACCTCGCGCAGCGGCATGAGCCTGGACAGTTTCCTCGTGCTCGACGGCGAGGGTCGGGCGCTGGGCGATCCCGCGCGTGTCGAACGCGTGCGTGCGGCCTTGCACAAGGTCTTGGCGCAGTCGCCGTACCGCGCCGAGCTTTCGTCGCACGTGCCCGCACGTTCGTTGCGGCATTTCCATATACCCGCGCGCGTCGCTTTCGGTGCGGGCGCAGATGCTGCGCGTACCCAGCTTTCCCTGATCTGCTCGGATCGCCCCGGCCTGCTGGCGCTTATCGCCCGGGTCTTTCGCGAATCCGGTATTCGCGTGCATGATGCGCGTATCGCCACGTTTGGTGAACGCGTGGAGGATTTTTTCCTGATCAGCGATGAGCGCGACCGGCCGCTGACAGAATCCGC
>JANWJJ010000008.1 GCA_025451955.1 Rudaea sp.
AAACCGATCGGCAGATCCGATTCCGTGGACGGTGACTTGGCGCTGTTGACGCTGCCGCACGAACGCGGCGCGATCGAGATCGGTTCGGCGAGCGTGTTCGACGACAGGGGCGTCGCAAAGAAATCCTTGGCCGCGCCGGATATGAAAAACCGCGTCAACGCCGGCGCGCTCAGTCCGGACGGAAACCTGCTCGCCCTCGGAGGGCTCGACGGCGTGAGCCTGTTCGTCATCGACCGCAACCAGCGTCTGGTGCCGGATTTCAAGCTGGCCATCCCCAACCACGACGTGGTGCAGCAGCTTGCCTTCGCGCCGGACGGTTCGCAACTGATCGGCCGCTCCATGAGCGGGCGTTGGTTCCAATGGCGTATTGCCGCCGACGCGCGGCCCGTGGCCGCGATCGAACAGGATCTGCACCTACGCGATTTCACGAATCAGGGTCTGAACGGTCAGGTCAAGTCGGCGCCGCCGCTGTCGGCCGTACTGCGCCGCGAACTGCGCGCCGCCGATCCGGGGCCGACGCCGGAACGATCCGCAGCGGCGGCACCCAACGCGAACGCCGCCGCGCCGGTGGCGGATGCGCGCTACGAACCGCTGAACCTCGACGCCATCGCGAACGTCGAGCCACGCACACCGATGAACCGCATGGCGCGCGTGCCGCCGCGTCCGCAGAGCCTGCCGACGCTGCCACACGGCTTGCAACGCTACGACGGCGTGGATTTCCTGCTAGGCCGCGCCGTGCAGCTCTCCGGCACACCGCAGAACCTGCTCAACACCGAGTTCCCGGCGCGCTCGCCACCGCTGCGGATCACGCCGCAACGCATCGCTGCGATCGACGCGCTGGTTCTCCAGCTCCAGACCGTCACGGGGGATGCCGGCGCGGTGCGGTTGCGCTACGCCGACGGCGGCGAGTGGGTGCTGAACATCCTCGACGGTCGCGATACATTCTCCTACTGGGACATAGCCGCAATGAACAATCCGGCCAAGCCCCGCATCGGCTGGCTCGGCACCTATGCAACGGCCATGCACGGTTGGGGACTGGCCGACGCCGGCGAAGTGGCGGCAATGCCGAGCAACGTCGTGCATCTGGTAAACCCCGAGCCGGAGCGCCCGGTCGCCGCGATTTCCCTCGAAGCGCCGCCAACGGCCAGCCCAGGGCTGCTGTTTCTTGCACTGACGCTTGAACCTTCCCGAAGCGATCGAGCCGCGGTGAAATCCAAGCCATGAACGAGTGAGGCAAGTCATGCGCACATACGAATACCGCTGCGCCGTCCTGCTGCTGTGCACAGGCGTTGGTGCGCAAGCGGCTGATACACCTCCCGACGCAACCACGCAGCAAACGCCGCAGCCGCTCGAACAAATCGAAGTCATCGGTTCGCATATCCGCAACATCGATCTGGAAACCCAGCATCCGATTCTGGTGCTCGAGCGCGCGGATATCCAGCGCACCGGCCTGACCAGCATTTCGGATGTCGTGCAGAGCATCGTCGCGAACGGCGAAACGATGAATCGCAACATCAACAACGGCGCGAATGGCGGCGCGCAGGAAATCAACTTGCGCAGTCTCGGCGCCAACCGCACCCTGGTGCTGGTCAACGGCGCGCGCTGGGTTTCGCAAACCGATGGTTCGGTGGATTTGAGCGCTATTCCACTTGCCTTGGTCGAACGCGTCGAGGTGCTGCTCGACGGCGCTTCAGCAATCTACGGCTCCGATGCCATCGGCGGCGTGATCAACATCATCACGCGCAAGAACTACGACGGCGGCGAATTCGGCGCCTACTTTGGCCAGACCAGCCACGACGATGGCGCGCGTCGTGCGTACGACCTGAGCTTCGGCCACAAGGGCGATGGGTGGAGCGCGTCCGCCGGCATCGAATACAGTCACGACGATCCGATCTTCGCCGGCAATCGCGCGATTTCAGCCGTGCCGGTCTATGGCCTGCCACCCGGCGCCACCGGTTCAGACGCCACGGCCTATAGCTGGCTCGTGCCCGCGTCGTATCTGGATGAATTGTTTTCTCCAAACGGCGTGCCGCTGCGTTTGATCGATGGACGCCCCGGCACCTCGCCAAACGATTTCCGGCTCGTCAACCTCAATCAGGATCTTTACAACTTTGCCCCGGCGAATTATCTGCAAACGCCACAGCAGCGGCGCGCGGTATTTGCTCAGGCGCGTTACGAATTCAGTCCAACCCTCGCCTTGAGTGCAGATGTCATGTTCAACCAGCGCCAATCCGCACAACAGTTGGCGCCTGCGGACATAAAAATCGTCGCGTTCAGCAATACACCCGACGCCATCGCGATTACGCCCGACAATGTATACAATCCGTTTGGCGAAGCTGTGCCTATCGCGATACGTCGCTTTGTCGAAGCCGGGCCGCGCACTTTCCAGCAGACCAACGACACCAAACGCGTGCATATCGCGCTTGACGGCGAGTTTGCGCTGTTCGGCCGCGATTTCGCCTGGGGTGCCGACGCCGCATCCACGCGCTCGAGTCAGCTCGAATTCACCGGGCCCTATGCCGACGACAGCAAGCTCGCGCCGGCGCTCGGCCCGTCGTTCCTCGACAGCTCGGGTGTCGCACATTGCGGCACGCCGAGCGCGCCAATTGCCGGCTGCGTACCTCTCAACCTGTTCGGACCGCCGGGCTCAATCACGCCAGCGATGCTCGCGTTCGTCGACGCGTTCGAGCACAACCGGACGCGTGGCGATTCGCGCGATTTCAATGTGCACGCCAGCAGCAACGACATCGTCACGCTACCGGCTGGGCCGCTCGGTTTTGCCGCAGGCATCGAATCGCGGCACGAAAGCGGCGCCAATCTACTCGATCCGCTCGAGGACAGCGGCAACGTCAACGGCAACGGCTTGACTTCCTCATCCACCAGCGGCGGCTATTCGGTGACCGAAGCGTATGTGGAATTCGACGCGCCGTTGCTTGCAGAAAAACCTTTCGCGCGCAGTCTCGACCTGAGCGTCGGCTCGCGTTATTCGAACTATTCCAACTTCGGCAGCACGACCAACTCGCAGATTGGGCTACGCTGGAAACCGGTCGACGATCTGCTCGTGCGCGCGAACGCGGCGCAGGGCTTCCGCGCGCCGGCGATCACCGAGTTGTTTCAGGGCGCGCAGCAATTCGAAGGCAGCATCACCGATCCCTGCGACGCCCAGAATCAGCCGACACCCGCTATCTCCGCGCGCTGCCAGGCATTGGGCGTGCCCGCCAACGTCAACTCGAGCGCGGCACTCAACAACGTTTACCAGATCGGCAATCCGCACTTGCAGCCGGAGACCTCACGCTCGCGCGGTATCGGATTTGTATACACGCCCGCGTGGCTAGAAGGATTCAATGCCAGCGTGGACTGGTACGACATACGCATCCGCGATGCTGTCGGCGACCTCGGTTATCAAGCCACCGTCTACGATTGCTATGCGCGCAACAGCGATCCGGCCTGCGCTCAAATCACGCGCGCCGCCGATGGGTCGATTTCGCAGGTCACCGATTTTCCGCAGAATGTTCCCGGCGGCATCGAAACCGAAGGCTACGACATCGCGCTCAGCTACCGGCACGCCACGCCATTCGGCAATATCAGCGCACGCTGGAACACGAACTACGTTGACTACTTTGGCGAAATCGGAAAACCGGCGCCTGGCTCGCCGTTGCCGGATGGTTCGACGGCACAGGGCAACGTCGTCGGCTTGAACAGTCCGAATCTCGCTCTAAGCTCGTTGTTCGGAGTGATCTGGCGCCTGCGCTCGCAAATGCAATTGGTGTGGGATCGCGCGCCGTGGAGTGCATCGATCACCGGACGCTATTTTTCCCATATCGACGAAGATTGCAGCGTGGTGATCAATATCGCGCAACAGCTTGGAGATCCCAGTCTGAATAATCTGTGTTCGAATCCGAACAATCCGATCCTGATCGGCGGCAACCCCGTGCCCGAAAATCGTGTGCCCAGCGTAACCTTCACCGATCTCGAAGGCAGTTGGGATGCGCCTTGGCATGCGCGTATGACACTCGGCGTGCGCAATGCGTTCGACCGCAATCCGCCAGTTGCCTACTCTGCCATGAACTCTTTCTTCCCGGACTATGATCTGCCCGGACGTTTCTGGTACGCGAGCTACCGGCAGAAATTCTAGCGTCCCGCTCGGCGCGCGACTCGTCGCGCCGCGCCTTGCGACGCCGCTGGCATATGCGGATCGAGCAGGGCATGCGGCAATTCGCGGAATACCTGCGAAAGTTTTTTCAGAAACGGCGCCAGCGCCGAACTCTTGCGCCAGAGCATCGCGATGTGCCGGCTCGGTGGGTCGCCGCGGAACTGCATCAGGTGAATGCTTTCCGAGCGCGCTACCGGCGGTTTCACGGCAAGCGCGGGCAGCAAGGTGATGCCGACGTTCGCGGCGACCATCTGGCGCAGGGTTTCCAGGCTGGTCGCGCGGAAGCCGGATTTCTCGCCTGCACCGGACAGCGCGCAGACTTCGAGCGCCTGATCGCGCAGGCAATGTCCGTCATCGAGCAGCAACAAGCTTTGGTCGGACAGGTCGGCGAGCTTGAGCGTCTTGCGTTTGCTCAGTTTGTGATGTTCGGGTACGGCGAGAAGGAAGGGTTCGTCGAATAGAAACTCGGCGTGCAACTGATCGTCGTGGATCGGCAGCGCGAGTATCGCGGCATCGAGCCGGCCTTCGCGCAATTGCTTGAGCAGGAGCTCGGTTTTCTCCTCGACCAGCAGTAGTTCCAGGCGCGGAAAGCGTGTGCGAATCTGCGGCACGACATGCGGAAGTAGATATGGCCCCAGTGTCGGAAAAATACCAAGACGCAAGGTGCCCGATTCCGGATCGATGGTGCGCCGCGCGATCGCCTTGATCTGGTCGACCTCGGTAAGTACCTCGCGCGCGCGCAGCAGGATTTCCTTGCCGGCCTCGGTGAGCAGCACTTTGCGCGGCGTGCGCTCGACCAGGGCGACGCCGAGTTCATCCTCGAGCTTCTTGATCTGCGTCGACAGGGTCGGCTGGCTGACAAAGCTCGCCTGTGCCGCACGGCCGAAGTGCTTGTGCTCGGCGAGGGCGACGAAGTAACGCAGATCGCGCAGGTTCATGGCGGGCGTTCGTGAAGGTGGAAAAACTTCGATTGCAATTATCTATCGAAAGTATGTCGTCAATCAATTGGAATGATCGGATCAGGCCCCATATCATGCGTATCGCGGCCTGATTCGATTATTACTTGGAGCAGGTGCCGACTTTTCACTTCAACAGGAGTTTCCCATGCTGACCATTGGCGACAAGTTTCCGCAGTTCAACCTCAAGGCTACCGTGTCGACCGAGAGCGTCGAGAAGGCGTTTGCGCCGATAGCCAACGACACCTACAAGGGCAAGTGGTTGTGCGTGTTCTTCTACCCGAAGGATTTCACCTTCGTCTGCCCGACCGAGATCAAGGGTTTCGGAGATCTGAACACGCAATTCGCGGATCGCGATTGCCAGGTGCTGGCCGCCAGCACCGACAGCGAATTCGTGCATCTGGCCTGGAGAAAAGATCACAAGGATTTGCACAAGCTGCCGTTCCCGATGCTCGCCGATACCGCGAAGCGTTTGTCGAGTGCGCTGGGAATTCTTGACGCCGAGGAAGGCGTCGCCAAGCGCGCGACGTTCCTCGTCGATCCCGAAGGCGTGATCCGTTTTGTCTACGTCACCGACGGCAGCGTCGGCCGCAATCCGGCCGAAGTGCTGCGCGTGCTCGATGCCTTGCAGACCGACGAGTTGTGCCCGTGCAATTGGAATCAGGGTGAGCAGACGTTGAAGGCGGCGTGATTTTGTTGCGACGACAATCAAAGAAACCCGTCATCCCGGCATGGATTGCCGGGATGACAAACTGGAGAAATACACAATGTCACTTTCCGAACTGAAATCATCCATCCCCGATTACGCCAAGGACTTGCGCCTGAATCTGGATTCGATGCTGAGCGAAGCCGGCGCGCCAGGCCTGACCACGAAACAAATCGGCCTGATCGCGCTGGCCAGCGCCATTGCCTCGCGCCACGAGCCGCTGGTTGCCGCGCTCGCGATCGAAGCGGCGAAAACCGCATCAACACATGAACTCGATGGCGCACGCACGGCCGCGGCGATTATGGCGATGAACAATGTGTACTACCGTTTCACCCATCTGGTCGGCGATCCCGAATATCAGACGCTGCGTGCAAATCTGCGCATGAACGCGATGGCTAATCCGGGCTGCGACAAAGTGGATTTCGAGTTGTGTTCGCTGGCGGTCTCGGCGATCAACGGCTGCGGCAAATGCATGGATTCGCATGAAAAGACGCTACGCAAACATGATGTGTCCGTGCAAACGGTGCAGAGCGCAGTGCGCATCGCCTCCGTAGTACATGCGGTGGCGGTGACGTTGGAGCAGGAATGATGACGAAACCTGCATTTCACCGTCCTGAAGACGGCAGGGGTTGACGGAGGCATTGGATTTATGCTTCTCTCAGAACGGCTGGATGCGAGTGGGGATTCGCTTGGGAATTCAGTGAGATCCGTCACTACATATTTCGGGAGGATTTATGTCTATTGCACATGCTCTGAATAAGCTCTATAAACTGCCTGCCTGCCTGCCTGCCTGCCTGCCTGCCTGCTTGCGTTGACGTACGTTAGTTCTGCATCGACAGTGCAGGCCCAACAGACCTTAGGGACAGTTGTAGTCACGGCGACGCCACTCGATGGAGGAACCGTCGAGATCCCCGGGTTCCTGTTTGGAACACTGTTCCAAAAGTTTACTGATCAAGTTTCCGATAATTGCACGAGTTGGGACCCGTGTCTGACGTTAACCAGAGCTCAGGTTTGCTCGGCACTCAAAGCCGATCAGCCAAAAAATTGTTCTGTTAACGATTGGGCTCCAGCCCCGAACATACCCAACGGAAACATAGCCTGGTCGGGCAATGGCTGCGGCGCCGGGATCTGGTCCACGGTAGCAGCACAATTTATTCTCGATGTTGTCCATTCGAGCACCTACTCCGGGGATATCGATGATCCGGTAGCGGGTCATCCTGGAATCTTTTTCGGGACTGCTTGCAATAATCATGATGCATGCTATACCTCGCCAAGGTTTCAGGGGGGGTGCGACAATCAGTTGGCTACTGATCTCGGTAAGGTCTGCGACACCAGTGTTGATTCTAGCGACTGCAATACCTTTGCCTCTGATTATGAAACAGCAGTAAAAGTTGCGGGAGAGAGTGCCTATGCCGCCGACCAGACCCGACTGCAATGCGCAGAATGGGGCAGTGCGATGAAGGCCGACGGGTGTCAATGATGAAATCGACGCTCGCTAGTGGTTTGGTTGTGGTA
>JANWJJ010000009.1 GCA_025451955.1 Rudaea sp.
CCCTTGCGATCGCCGGCGCGGCGTTTCTGTTCCTTGGCGTTGAAATCCGAAATACAGCTGTCACGCTTGACCATGACGCAATCCAGATAATCCGTAGCTTCGACCAGCGCGGCGCGAATCGCCTTGCCGGCCGGAGTGTTTTCCTCATGCGCCAGCGAACCGCCGAAACCGCCGCGGTACACGCCCAGCGACACGCCACCACCTGAAGTGCGTCCCTCGACCGTACGTGAAAAATCGATGTCGCCGGTTTCGGTGTTGATCACGCGCAAATCCACGGCCAGGTAGGCTTCCGAATGCTTGCCGCCGATGCCGATGCCGTGAAAACTGAGGCCGCCGCCGGTACTGGACGTGTTTTCCTGATAAGCAGTCACCGCGCCGGTGATCAGATACTGTGCGCCCGTCAGCTTGCCGATGCGCGGGCCACTGTGCGGCGCGACGCGGCCGGACGCCGCCAGATTCTGCTCTTCCAGTACATTCTGCATTTTCTGCCGTTCGACCACGCGGAAATCGCCGCTCGACGACAATTCGTTGGACAGCATCCCGGATAATTCCCAACCCACGCCGCCGCCCCACCAGCCCGCATTGGTCTGATTGGTGAATTCGGCTACACCGATCACCGGCCGGCCATCGCCCGACGCGAACGCACTGCCAGCCGCGACCGCTCCGGCCAGTGCCATTGTCACACCAAGAAACAACTTCTTCATACGTCACTCCCCATCCAATTGAAATTCGATATTTGTCAGCAAAGCTCGCCGAACGCCACAAGGGTCGCGACATTCTAGTCCAGCCGTGCGGGTGTGCAACATGCCAGCGAAGGTGTAAAGAAAACGTGTGCACACCGGCGTCACATCCCGAACGTATGCTTGCATGAACAATACGTCAAACAGCATCGAAACCTGACAACACCATGCAAATACTCATTCAGCGCAGCCTTTGCCTGACGGCCCTGCTTGCCGCCGGCCTGTTTTGTTCGATGCCGGTTGCAGCCACGTCCGGCAGCGACGCAATTACCTGGTTGCGCTCCGACACCGCAGCATTCGCGCAAGCGCGCACGCAGCATCGCTTCGTATTGTTGTACCTCGAAGCCGTCTGGTGTCACTGGTGTCACGTCATGGACGAGGAAACCTATGGCGACGCGAGTGTACGCGCCGAAATTGCCGCGCACTACGTGCCGCTGCGCATCGATCAGGACCTGCGCCCCGATCTGTCGGATCGTTACCAGGATTACGGCTGGCCAGCCACCGTGGTATTCACCGCCGACGGCAGCGAGGTCGCCAAGCGTCAAGGGTTTATCGAACCGCAACGGTTTCTCAAACTGCTGAAAGCCATCGAGGCCGATCCATCAACGGAATCCGCGGATACGGCGGATATTTCCACGCCTGCGCCGCACGCGAGTGCACTGGATGCGGCGACGCGCGAGGAACTGCGCAAGCGTTATCGCGACACGTTCGACGCAAAACTCGGCGGGCTGGCCACCGCACAAAAATACCTCGACCGCGACAGTGTGGAATATGCCATCACGCAAAGCCTGGGCGGCGATGCAGGCGAAGCAGCCAAGGCGCAGAAGACCCTGGATGCCGCGCGCGCCCTGTTCGATCCGGCCTGGGGCGGCGTGTATCAATATTCGACCTACGGCGATTGGCAGCATCCGCATTTCGAGAAGCTCGCGACTATGCAAGCGCAATATCTGCGCATTTACGCGCTGGCGTTTGCCGCGTTCGGCCGAGTACAGGATGCGCAAGCGGCGCACGAGATTCGCCGCTATCTCGATGCGTTCCTGAAAAGCCCGAATGGTACGTTCTACACGAGCCAGGACGCCGATCTGAAAGACGGTGAGCACGCCGCTGCCTATTTCGCGCTGAATGATACGCAACGGCTCGCCCAGGGCGTGCCGCGTGTCGATAAACATGTATATTCTTTGCAAAATGGACAAATCATCGAGGCACTGGCGACCTGGGCGGAATTCAGCAACGACACCGAAGCGTTGACCGAGGCACGCCAGGCGGCGGAGTGGATCGTCGCGCATCGTTCCCTTCCCGGCGGCGGTTTCCGACATGACGAAAAAGATGCGGCGGGACCGTATCTCGGTGATACGCTGGCCATGGGCCGCGCGTTTCTCGCCTTGTACAGGGCGACCGCCGAGCGCATCTGGCTGACCCGATCCGGTGCAGCAGCCGATTTCATTGCCGCGAATTTTGCGCGCGCGCAGGGTGGTTTTGTCAGCGCGAAAACGACTGGGCCCATTGCGGCTGTGCCGCGTATTGACGAAAACATTTCGCTCGCGCGCTTCGCCAATCTGCTGGCGCGTTACACCGGAAAACCCGCGCACCATGCAATGGCCCAATCCGCGATGCGCTGGCTGGCCGATCCGCACATCGCACTGGAAGAAATCACTGAACCCGGCATTCTGCTCGACGACGACGAACTGCATTCAGACCCGCTGCATCTGACCGTGATTGGCGCAAAAGCCGACTCCGCTGCGATGCGCTTGTTTGCGACGATGCAACATCTTCCACAATGGTACAAACGCGTGGAATGGTGGGACAAGGCCGCCGGCCCGTTGCCGAATCCCGACGTCAGCTACCCAACGCCCAAACGTGCCGCCGCCTTCGTCTGCACTGAAAACCGCTGCTCGTTGCCAATCTACGAACCCGCGCAGATTGCGGAATTCCTGAAAAGTTCCGCGCAGAAAAAATAATTGCTCACCGCATTAACGCGATCGCAACCTGTGATTAACCGGATGGATATATCCGCTGCGTATGCTTAGCGCACATCCACAGAGGAGGAGAAGATCATGCGCTGCTTGCGAATCGCTGAATCCCAGGTGCTCGGCTACTGGATCGAACGCGCGGAAGAATACGACGACCTGGGGTTGCTGCAATCGATTCACTACGAAGTATTGTGCCCGCGGACCAGTGCCGTACTCGGCAGCTACTCAAGCGTGCGCGCAGCAAGACGCCACGTGATCGTGCACGAGTTGCGCGAAGTCGCACGTGGCAAGACCGAGGCAAAGCGCGTGGCACGTGTGGCCTGAAGCAGGCGCTGGCTTATGGCATCAACTGGAAATCGTCCGCGTCCATCCATGCCGGAAAATGCTCGCGGTGCGCCGCAAGTGCCAATGGATCGAGCGCCGTCGTGACGACTTGCTCCTGCGCGCCGAGTTCGACCAGCGGTGTCCCAAGAAAATCCAGTACCACGCTGTCGCCGGAATAAGGCAAGGCGTTGCCGTCAACGCCAACGCGGTTCACGCCAACGCAGTAACTCAGATTTTCGATGGCACGTGCGCGCAGCAAGGTACTCCACGCATAACGGCGTGCTGAAGGCCAGTTGGCGACGAAGATCGCCAGATCGTAGTCGAAACGCGCCGCCGTCCGATCATAGCGATTGCGGATCCACGCCGGAAAACGCAAGTCGTAGCAGACCAGTGGACAGATACGCCAACCGCGCCATTCGACAATCAGCCGCGCGCCGCCCGCCGCGTAACGCTCGTGTTCGCCGGCGTAGCGGAACAAATGGCGCTTGTCGTAATGGCGCACGTTGCCGTCCGGCGTGGCAAACAGCAGGCGATTGTATACTTTTTCCTCGACACGCAATTGCACGCTGCCCGTAACCGCCGCATCGAGCGCCTTCGCCTGTGCACGCAGCCATGCCACCGTCGGTCCGTCCATTGTTTCCGCGTTGTGAATGGCCTCGTTGGAAAATCCGCTGGTGAAGGTTTCCGGCAACACGATCAGGTCGCTGCCTTTCGCCGTGCTCATCAGCGCCGCGTAATAGTCGCGGTTGCCGGTCGGATCGTGCCAGCGCGTCGCGCCCTGAACCAGCGACACCCTCAAGGCATTTTTGATCAGAGCCGACATAGCCGCTCCGCCGCCGCAGTGAGCGTGTCGTCGCTCTTGGCGAAGCACAGTCGGATCAGGCGCGCGTCCGGCGGCACTTCATAGAAGGCCGACACCGGAATCGCCGCGACGCCGGCTTCTCGCGCCAGCCACTCGCAGAAGTTGAGGTCGTCCTGCTTGCCGATCGCGGAATAATCCACCAGTTGGAAATACGCGCCCTTCACCGGCAGCAGCTTGAATTTCGAGCCGGACAGCAAGGCGCGAAAACGGTCGCGCTTGGCCTGGTAGAACTTCGGCAGATCCAGATAATGCTGCGGATCGCGCTCCAGCGCATCGGCAAATGCCCACTGCGCCGGACTGAACGTGCAGAACGTCAGGTACTGATGCACCTTGCGGAATTCCGCACTGAGCTGCGGCGGCGCGACGCAGTAACCCACTTTCCATCCGGTGCAGTGATAGGTTTTGCCGAACGAACTGATGACGAAACTGCGCGCTGCCAGTTCGGCATGCCGCAGCACGCTCTGGTGCGCCAGCCCGTCGAAGATGATGTGTTCGTAGACTTCATCGGAAAGAACAAAAATATCGGTGCCGCGCACGATCTCGGCAAGTGCATCGAGATCGCTCGCGGCGAGCACTGCACCCGATGGATTGTGCGGTGAATTGATCAGGATCATGCGCGTCTTTGCGCTTATCGCCGCCTTAACCTGTTGCCAGTCGACGGAAAAATCCGGCAAGGTGAGTGGTATATGCACGGCACGCGCGCCTGCCAGCTCGATCGCTGGTTCGTAACTGTCGTAACACGGATCGAGCACGATCACTTCCTCGCCCGCATGCACGACTGCGGCGATCGCGGCGAACAAGGCTTCGGTCGCGCCGCTGGTCACCGTGATCTCGGTATCGGCACTGACCTTGCGGCCGTAGAGTTTCTCGGTCTTGAGCGCAATCTGTTCGCGCAACTTCGGCACGCCGGTCATCGGCGCATATTGATTCTTGCCGGAATTCATCGCCTCGGCGAGCGCATCGCGCAGCGACTGCGGGCCGTCGTAATCCGGAAAGCCCTGGCCCAGATTCACCGCCTTGTGCTGCGCTGCCAATTGCGACATCACGCTGAAAATCGTCGTGCCCACCTTGGGCAACTTGGTCTGGATCTGCATCGCGCCTCACGATTTGGATGGCTAAACAGTCCCTGATGTTAGCACGAACGCGAGCGGGTCTGTTTCAATCGGACTGATGCGGGCGCGAGGACATAGCTAAAAACTATTGCTGCCGGACCTGCGCTTCGCGGCACTATTGCGATATTCTGCGCCCATCTCGAAACATCTCGGAGATTCGCCATGTTTAATCGACCGATCGTCGCGCATTTCGTCATTGCCGTTTCCGCACTCGCCGCCTGTTGCAACCTGTATGCGCTGGAACCGGCGCCCGCCGCATCGGCCACGGTCGATCAGACGTTTAGCAAACTCGCCGACGAGTTTTTCGACACCTATTATTTTCCGACCAATCCGACGACTGCCACGCAAACCGGCATCCACGATTACGACGCCAAGCTTGAGGACTACAGCCGCGCCGGCATCGATCGCGAAGTTGCCGCACTCAAGAATTGGGACACGCGCATTTCTGCCATCGCTCCGGCAACGCTTGACGAATATACGCAGGGCGATCGCGATCTCGTCCTCAACCATATCCACAGCACGCTGTTGACCTTGCAGACGATCCGGCCCTGGGAAAAAAATCCCGACAATTATTCCAGTGGCATCGCCAATAGCGCATTCGTGATCATGGAACGCAAATTCGCTCCGCCTGCCGACCGTCTGCGTTCGCTGATCGCGCGGGAAAAGCAGATGCCTGCGGTGCTTGAAGCGGCACATGCGAACTTGAAGAACCCGCCGAAAATCTACACCGAGATCGCGCTGGAACAACTGCCCGGCCTGATCAACTTTTTCCGGAAGGATGTTCCGTCTGCGTTTGCGGATGCGAACGATCCCGCCTTGCGGCAGCAATTTTCCGAGTCCAATGCGGCCGTGATCAAGGCGCTGGGCGATTATCAGGCGTGGTTGAAGAAGGACGTGCTACCGGCATCGCATGGCGATTTTCGCCTCGGCGCCGACACGTATCGCAAGAAGCTCGAATATGACGAGATGGTCGATACGCCGCTCGATCGCTTGGTCACGATCGATATGCAAAACATGCGGCGCAATCAGGCTGAATTCGCACGCATCGCGAAGGAAGTCGATCCCAAGAAAACTCCGCGCCAGGTATTGGCCGAGCTCGCTGCCGATCATCCGGCGCCGACGAAACTGCTCGACGCGTTCCGCGCCACCTTTGACGGCCTGATCGCGTTCATCAAGGCCAAGCACATCATCACGATTCCGTCCGATGTGCGCCCGATCGTCGAGGAGACACCGCCGTTCATGCGCGCAACCACGTTCGCGTCGATGGATACGCCGGGTTCCTACGAAAAGTCCGCTGCCGAGGCCTACTTCAACGTCACCCTGCCCGACCCGTCGTGGAGCCGGCAGCGCACCGACGAATTCATGGCGCAATTCAGTTATCCAGTGATCAGCGCCATTGCCTCGCACGAGGCGTATCCGGGCCACTACATCCAGTTTTTGTGGATGCACAAGATCCACGACCGCGTGCGCAAACTGCTGGGAGCAAACACGAACGTGGAGGGCTGGGCGCATTACTGCGAGCAGATGATGCTGGATGAGGGACTGGCGCAATCGCTATACCCGAACGATCCGCGCCAGCAAAAGCTGTTGCGCCTGGGCCAATTGCAGGATGCGCTGCTGCGCAACGCGCGCTTCGTCGTCGGGATAAAAATGCACACTGGCCAGATGACAATGGATCAGGCCGTCGACTTCTTCGTCAAGGAAGGCTACCAGTCGCGTGCCGTCGGCACGGTCGAAACCAAACGCGGCACGTCCGACCCGACCTATCTGTATTACACCCTCGGCAAATTGCAGATACTTAAACTGCGCGCCGATCTGGAGGCAAAACAAGGCAAGGCGTTCAACCTCGAACAATTCCACAACGACTTCATGCGCCAAGGCTTCGCCCCGATCAAGATCGTGCGCCATGCGATGCTGCACGACGATTCGCCGACGCTATGAAATGATGGATCTGCCCGGGGCCGGAATCGAACCGGCATGACCTTGCGGTCGAGGGATTTTAAGTCCCTTGCGTCTACCAATTTCGCCACCCGGGCACAGTGCTGGGAAAAATGCGGTCAGGAACGGCCGCTTTTTGATTCCGGCGCGCATGAATGCACGCAAGAATTCGGATGGAGGCCAGGGTCGGAATCGAACCGGCGTACGCGGCTTTGCAGGCCGCTGCATGACCACTCTGCCACCTGGCCATCCGTAGAGAAATCGGCGCAAGCTTAACTGTGCTGGCCGAAAAAACAAAACCTCGGGTTGGCCGAGGTTTTGTAGTTCCTGTGGAACAGGCGGCCCGGAAGGCCACCCTGTTCTTCGCGCTCATGGAGGAGCGCAAAAAGACTGGAGCGGGAAACGAGACTCGAACTCGCGACCCCGACCTTGGCAAGGTCGTGCTCTACCAACTGAGCTATTCCCGCGCGAGGCCGGTCATCATACGAATTGAGCGGCGGAAGTCAACCTTTTCGCGCTACTTGCTCGCGCGCATTGCCGGCCAGGCCGCGCGCAGATAGTCCAGTCCCGACCAGATCGTCAGTGCCGCCGCGATCACCAACAGCACTTCGCCGACATGAAAAAGTTTCAGTTCCGGCGGCGGCAGATCGTGCTGATACAGCAGCACGACGATGGCGACGCTCTGCATCAACGTCTTGAGTTTGCCGAGCAGTGCCACTTTGACCAGCCCACGCGCGCCGATTTCCGCCATCCATTCGCGCAAGGCGGAAATCGTGATTTCGCGGCCGACGATCACGGCGCTGGTAATGGCCAGCAGCGGCGTGGGGTTTTCCTGCACCAGCAGAAACAGAGTGACGGCGACCATCAGTTTATCCGCCACCGGATCGAGAAAGGCGCCGAACGCCGAGCCCAGGTTGTAGCGCCGCGCGATGTAGCCGTCGAGCCAGTCGGTCAATGCGGCGGCGAGAAAGATGATTGCTGCGGCGACATTCGAACCACGGAATCCGGTGTAGAACACCAGCACCATCACCGGCAACAGGCCGATGCGGAACAGGGTGAGGATGGTCGGCAACGTCAGCGGCATGGCGGCGAGTTTGACATGTTCGCGCTCAGCCGTGGAACACGGCATAGATTTTCGTGGCGAGCTCGCGACTCAAACCCTTGACCTGTGCCAGCTCCTCGATGCCCGCGGTGGCGACCCCATTGATGCCGCCGAAATGCTTGAGCAGCGCAGTACGACGCTTGCCACCGATGCCGGCAATTTCCTCGAGCCGACTTTTTTCGCGCGCTTTCTCGCGGCGCTGACGATGACCGGTGATGGCGAAACGGTGTGCTTCGTCGCGCACGCTCTGGATCAGATGCAGGGCCGCGGATTCCGGGCCGGGCCACAGACTCTTGCCGTTGTCGCCGCGGATCAGGGTTTCGTGTCCGGCGCGACGTTCGGCGCCTTTGGCCACACCAACCACGAGCACGCCGCTGATGCCCAGATCAGCCAGCACCTCCAGCGCCTGTGTGACCTGACCTTTGCCGCCATCGATCAGCAGGATATCCGGCAGTACGCCCTCGCCTGCCTGTATGCGCTTGTAGCGCCGCTCCAGCGCCTGGCGCATCGCGGCGTAATCGTCGCCGGGTTCGATACCGGAAATATTGAAGCGCCGGTAGTACGATTTCTCCGCGCCTTCCGGCCCGAAGACCACGCAGGAGGCGACCGTCAGTTCGCCCATGGTGTGGCTGATATCGAAACATTCGAGGCGTTGCGGCAGATCGCCGAGTTCAAGCAGATCGCGCAAGGCCTCGAAGCGCGCGCGCATGGTCTGATTGCTCGCCAGGCGCGCCGTCAACGCCGCCTGGGCATTCTTGCGCGCCAGTTCGACGAAACGCGCACGATCCGTGCGCACCTGGGTCTTGATCTCGATCGAGTGTCCGGCCTGCACACTCAGCATTTCCGCCAGCGCGGCGGCATCGTCCGGCTCGTCACTCAGGATCAATTCGCGCGGCACCGGTTTGTCGAGGTAATACTGGGCGATAAACGACGCCAGCACCGCGCCAGCAGCCGCCTCGGTCGGCAGGCGCGGAAAGAAATCGCGTGAACCAAGACTCACACCATTGCGAAAATACAGCACCGACACGCAAGCCATGCCGCCATCGATATGGCAGGCCAGCGCGTCGAGATCGGCGCTCGCGCCCTGCACATAACTTTGTGCCTGCAAGCGCTTGAGCGTGGCGATCTGGTCGCGCAGTCGCGCAGCATGTTCGAAGTCGAGCGCCTTGCTTGCGCGTTCCATGCCTGTGCCGAGTTCGTCGATGATGACGTTGCTCTTACCCTGCAAAAACATCGCCGCGTGACGCACGCTGTCCTGATATTCGGCAGCTTCGATCAAGCCAACACAAGGTGCGCTGCAACGCTTGATCTGATATTGCAGGCAGGGTCGCGAACGATTGCGGAAATAACTATTCTCGCACTGGCGCACGAGAAAAAGTTTTTGCATCAGATTCAGACTTTCGCGCACCGCCCAGGCGCTGGGATACGGGCCGAAATATTCCCCTTTGCCGGTTTTCGCGCCGCGATGGAATGCCATCCGTGGGAATTCTTCCGCAGCAGAGATATAGATGTACGGATAACTCTTGTCGTCGCGCAGCAGGATGTTGTAGCGCGGCTTGAGGCTCTTGATCAGTTGCGCTTCGAGCAGCAGCGCCTCGGCTTCGGTGCGCGTCAGGGTGATTTCCATGCGCGCGATCTGCGCCACCATCGCGGCAATGCGCGGCTGCATGCTCGGCTTGAGAAAATAACTGCCGACGCGCTTCTTGAGATTGCCGGCTTTGCCGATATACAGCGGCTCGCGATCAGCATCGAACATGCGATACACGCCTGGTGATGTGGTCAGCGTGCGGACGAATTCCTTGCCATCGAAAGAAGCCATCTCAAAAACTACTGCGCCGCTATTCGCCAATCGTCAATCGCTTGACCTGACCCGAGCCCAGGTCGACACGCACGATCTCGTGCGCATTGGTATTGGCAATCCACAACGCGCCGGCGGCAAGCGACAGGCCCGCCGGTTCCTGGAAGCGGTACGGCAGATTCAGTGTGCGCAGTTCGCCGCTGCGCATGTTCAGCGCCTTGATCTTGCCGTTGTAACTGTCGGCGATGAAGATCAGTCCGCGCGGATCGGCGCACGCCGCCAGCGGATGCTGCAAACGCGCGGTATCGCGCTTGCCGTTGGCGTTGCCGAAATCGTACAAGCCGGCACCGATCAAGGTGCTGACATGATTGTCGAGCAGGCGCATCAAACGGATCGCCGACGCCGCGGCATCGACCACGACGAGCTGCTGACCGATCACGCTCAGGCAAGTTGGCTGCGCGAAACTCGCCGCGACACCATCTCCATCGTTCAATGCCAGTTGGCCGTTGCCGGCGAGCACGCTCAATTTATTGTGAGTCAGATCGAGCTGCCAAAGCTGATTCTGGCCGGATACCGCAATGTATAATTTGTCGCCCAGTCCCGCGACATCGGCCGGCGCGGACATCGCCACCTTGGTTGGATCGAGCTGTTCGCCAGGCAGATCGCAACCGGCAACGCCGGTTCCGGCAACGGTATCCACCTCGCCGTTGAGCAAACGGATGCGCCGCACGGCGTGGTTGCCGGTATCGGCCACGTAGAGCGCATCCTTGATGATCGCCAAACCTTGCGGGTCGGCAAAACCCGAATCCTGATTGCGCCCGTCCCAGTAGCCCGGGTTGCCCGAGCCGAACTGACGCAGGATACGGCCATCATGGTTGCACTCAAGCACGCGGTTGTGAGCGCTGTCGGCGATCCACAGATTACTGTCAGTCGCCAGTAATTTGCCGGGGAACCGCAGCGGCATTCGCGGTTCGGGGCGGATTGTGCTCACGCCGGATTCGTAGACGCGCAGATCGCCGGCCGCGGCTTCGTCGAGCAAATGTCCGATCAGAGTATCGGCTTCCTGGCGGCGGCCTTCGCCGGGCAGCAGGGCCGCCAGTTGACCACGCGCATCGATGACGGCAATGGTCGGCCAGGATTGCACCCCATACGCCTGCCACAACTCGAAACCCGGATCGTTAGCCACCGGGTAGCGGATATGGTGACGATTGGCCGCCTTGAGTACCGGTGCGCTATCGCGTTGATAAGTATACTTTGGCGTATGCACACCGATGACGCTCAGGCCATCGTGATACTTGTTCTCGAAATAGCGCAAATCGGGCAGCGTATTGATGCAATTGACGCAATCAAACGTCCAGAAACCGAGCAGGACGACGCGCCCACGCAAGGTCTCGATCGACGGCGGTTGATCGGTGTTTATCCATTCCAGTGCCGGAGAAAATTCCGGCGCGCTGATCCGCGCATTCATCGAGCTTTTCCTCTTGAATTACGCCGGCATTATGCGCCATTCCGGTATTTTTCGATCAACCCGCGCGCGCCATCGCGCACCAGATCGACGACGCGCTCGAAACCCTGCGCCTCGCCGAAATACGGATCGGGTACCTCGTCCGGCCATTCAATCCCGGCGAAGGGAAGAAACAGCCCCAGCTTGCCGCTGTGGCGCGGTGGACATTGCGCCACGAGCGCACGCAAATTGGCGTGATCCATGGCCAGCAGCGCATCGTAACGGCCGAAATCGGCGGACACGATCTGATGTGCACGATGCGCCGAAACATCGTAGCCATGCGCCGCTGCGCTGGCGATCGCACGCGCATCCGCGCCTTGTCCGGCGTGGTAATCGCCGGTACCCGCCGAGGCCACGTCGATCGTGAGTCCGGCGCGGGCGAATTCCGTTCGCGCCACCGCGGCGGCAACCGGCGAACGGCAGATATTGCCGAGGCAGACGAAAAGTATACTTCTCATGCGGCGCCGCGACTGCCAAGCAGCGCACGCACCCGCTCCAGATCCGCCGGCGTATCGACTCCGGGCGGAAACGCATCCGGCGCGATGCGCACGGCGATCGCAAAGCCATGTTCGAGCGCGCGCAGTTGCTCCAGCGATTCGGCACGCTCCAGCGGCATCGGCGCGAGTTTCGTGAAACGGCGCAGGAACCCGACGCGATAGGCGTAGATGCCGATATGGCGCAGAAACGGCACGCCGACGGGCAGCCGATCACGAGTCGTGGCAAACGCATCGCGCGGCCACGGCAATGGCGCACGGCTGAAGTACAAAGCGTGGCCATCGGCAGACGCGACAACCTTGACGCAATTCGGATCGAACAACTCATCCACGCCCGCGATCGGCGTCGCCAGCGTCGCCATCGGCGCAGAACTTTCCGCCAGCGCGGCGGCCACGGCGCGGATTCCGTTGGCGGGCGCCAGCGGCTCGTCGCCTTGCAGATTCACCACGATCGTCTCATCCGCCCAGCCCAGCCGCTCGGCGCACTCGGCCAGACGATCACTGCCGGAAACATGCTCGGCGCGCGTCATCACCACGCGCACGGGCGCATCGCGCAAGGCCTCGGCGATACGCGTGTCGTCGATCGCCACAACCACTTCGGCCGCACCGGCAGCCAGCGCACGCCGCGCTACGTGCAACACCATGGGCTCGCTGCCGATCAGCAGCAAAGGTTTGCCCGGCAGCCGTGTCGAGGCGTAGCGCGCGGGAATGGCGACGATGAAGGGCGGGCTAGCGGTCATTGGATTCTCTCGGCAACACCCAGACTACCGAACGACGACGCTGAAAGAAACTCTACCGGACTGCGGTCGAGTGCTGTATCTGGCCCGTGCGACCGCTGGCCAGGTCCACGTGGGGATTGGGCATTCGCACGTATTTGGAGGATCGGCATATGATTTCGCACCTGTCGAAGATAGGTATTTTTTTCACGCTTCTGCTTGGAACCAGCCCAATTTGCAGTGCTGCCACATGGGTGGTTCAGGTTGGCGGCACCATGACCGGCGGCGGTTATGGCGGCTACGGCACCACGCCGATACTCGCCTTTTCGCCAACGCCGCTTACGATCAACGCTGGCGATACGGTCACGTTTCAGAATCTTGGTGGCGCACCGCATAACGTGCACGCGGACGACAATTCGTTTCGATGCGCGAACGGCTGTGACGGCGACGGTGCCGGCGGCAATGGCAGCCCCTCTCCCGCCAACTGGCAGTTTTCGCGCACTTTCTCAACCCCGGGAACAATCAATTATCACTGCGATGAGCATGTGAGCATGGGCATGGTTGGCAGCATCATCGTCAATGCCGTGACACCGCCGCCCTTCGTCATCGGCGGCTACACCAGCGGCAGCTGGTACGGCGGCCCGACTCAATCCGGACATGGTTTCCTGCTCGAAG
>JANWJJ010000010.1 GCA_025451955.1 Rudaea sp.
ATTATGCGAACGCCGTCCCGCTGGAGCAGGAAGTATTGGCGCGCTTCACGCAGACGTTTGGCGAGGATCACCCCGACACGTTGACCGCGAAGAACAATCTGGCCTATGCCCTATTGCGCGCTGGTCGTGCCGCCGAGGCCGAGCGGCTGCAACGCGATGTGCTGGCGCGCAAGCGCGCCGATAACGGCCAATCCATCGATGCGACCGACTGCGAGAATCTGGCCACGACGCTCATCCAGCAAGGCAAGTTCGCCGAAGCGGTGAGCTTCGCGCGCCGCGCCGTGGAAATCCACGCGCAACGCGAAGGCGAGATTTCCGGCAATACCGCGGTCGCACTGCGCGGATTGGCCTCGACCGAAGAATGGGCCGGCGCGGTCGCCGACGCGGAGCGCAATTTCCGCTCCGCTTTGGCGATCGGTCAGAAGTTGCAATCGCAGCAGAAGATCGCAATCTACGAATGGAAGATACCGCTGGCGGATTATCTGGTCGGCGCCAAACGCTGCGCCGAGGCGATGCCGCTGCTCGATAGCGCCGCCGCCGAACTCGCCGGCAGCACGCGAGCCGATCCGATCTGGTTGCCCGAAGCGCAACTGCTGCGTGGTGCGTGTGCGGGTGGCGCCGGCGGTGCCGCGTCGCAGGTTGCCGCCGCGCGCAAGACCCTGCGCGCGTTGCCGGGCATTGAAGTGGATATGGATCCGACGGCGCGGAAGCTGTTTTCGGAATCGTCGCGCTAAACGAGCCGCCAAATTGTTCTTGTTTAGCGTCCTTTATTTCGGCTGAAACTCCGGATCGCCGGTCCACCACAGCGCGAAGGCGATCATGTCCGCGGTGTTGCTGGCAACTTGCGCGCGCGTGGCATCGAAGCCGGTGTGGCCTGCGTCGTAATCCACGCGCAGCAGCACCGGCTTGCCGCTGGTGGTTGCGGCTTGCAGGCGTGCGGCGAATTTCGCGGGCACCCACGCGGCTACACGCTGGTCATTCGCGCCGGCATAAATCAGCACCGGCGGATACTTCACGCCGTCGCGCACGTGCGCGTAAGAACTCATCGCGTATAGCATCCTGAAACCTTCTGGATCGTTCACGCTGCCGAATTCGGGAACTTCGTCCGGGCCATTGGCGGTGGTCTCGAAGCGCAGCGTGTCGGAGAGCGGAACACGAT
This sequence comes from Rudaea sp., assembly GCA_025451955.1. Lineage (GTDB taxonomy): Bacteria > Pseudomonadota > Gammaproteobacteria > Xanthomonadales > Rhodanobacteraceae > Rudaea. The sequence goes on from JANWJJ010000010.1 coordinate 1,160, forward strand.
CCACGACGACGGCGAACAAGTCTGGACGCTCCTCGAGCGCACGACCGATCAGGATTCCGCCAGCGCTCTGCGCCCATGCGAAAAGTTTCGACGATCGCGTGTACTTGTGGTTCACCAGATATTGCGCACAGGCGATGAAGTCCTTCCAGGTGTTCGCCTTGGTTTGCTGGAAGCCTGCTTTATGCCAGGCCTCGCCCAGTTCACCTCCCCCGCGCACGTGCGCGAAGGCGAAAATCTGCGCGTGGTCGTACCAGCTCCGCATGCCTGGAACGTAGAACGGCGTTACGCTGATGCCATAGGCGCCATAGCCAGTAATCATCGCGGTATTGCTGCCGTCGAGCTTGATGCCTTTCTTGTGCACGATGGACATTGGCACCAGAGTTCCATCCCAACTCTTCACCCGCACCTCGTCGACGGCGAGATCGTCAGGTTTGTCGTACGGCCCTGCCGGTTGCAGGCCATCATCCGTGAGCTTGCCGGTTTGCCCGTCCACGTCCATGTACGCAGGCGAGCGCAAGTAGCTGCTCAGGAATACCGTCGCCGCGTCGCTGGCGCCATCTGCGCTGACATCCGCCACGTCACCGGGATAAGGCAATATCAGCGTCTCGGGTTGCGCATCTTTTGCCAGTCGCAGACGATGGAGGCTGTTGGCGCCAGTGTCATTGACTCGCCAGTAGATCGCGCCGCGTCCGGAGTACACCGCGCTGATCGGCAGCTCGCCCTGTGCGACCGCGACCTGCGGTTTCGAATCGGTGCGCGACAGATCCAGTTTCAGTATTTCCCCGCGCGGTGCGTTCTTGCGCGACAACCAGTACAGCGTGTCGCCGGTGAGTGCGATGACCGGATTGTCGGAATCGTCACCAGCGATGTACCGATCGTCGTAACTCGCTGCTATCGGGCGCCACTTCACGTTGCCCTTTCGGATGGCGGAGAGTGGTGCCGTGTAGACGCGCAGGTGTTCATCGCTCCCGGGTGAAATGTACGTCACGGCGTAATGCGAATTCGGCGCAGTGGCTATTTCGCTGAATTCGACGGGCGTCAGAGCGATGTTCGCGTTCACGCCGCGACCGAAGACGGACGAATCCTCATCGAAGGATCGACCGATCACGTGCAAATAGACCTGCTTGTTCTCGCGCTGTTTTGCAGCCGAAGTCCCGGCCGGGGACTTCTGGTCACGCGAATAGAAGAACGAGCGACTATCGGGTAGCCAGAACGGCGCGCTGATGTCCTGGTCCAAGCGGTCCGCGCTTTCGGGCAGATCCTTGCTCGATGTGACATCGAACACGTGCAACACCATGTCTGTTTCCGAACCGCCCGCTGAAATCGCATAGGCGACAAGGCGTCCATCCGGGGACGGCCGAAACCAGTGGATGGTGAAGTGTGATTTGTCGTTACCTGGAATCTTCTCGGGATCGATCACCAATTTGTCTTCGCCCTTGATTCCATCGCGCACGTACAGCTTGGGCGATTGCGCATCGGCTGGGACGCGGAGGCTGTAGTAGCGCCCGGCGACAATCTGCACTCCGCTGACTTGCGCAGGTTCCGAGGAATCGAGTTCGTCGATGCGCTTGAGCAACTTCGGGTACCCGGGCAACGCATCCAGCGTCGTCCGCGTGTAATCCGCCTGCGCCTTCATCCATTTTTGTACTTCAGGATTTTTCAGATCCTCGAAGTAGCGGTAGTTATCGGTGACCTTGGTGCTGAAGTAGTCATCGACGACCGGGCGCACTGGCGCGGATGGCGGCGGCGATGCCGCGGTTGCCGATGCGGCGATAGCGAGGAGTATCGTGAATTGCAGAAAACGCTTCATGGCAACCTCCGTTCAACGAACTTGCAAGAATCTACGCCGGGAGTCAGCCGACCACCCATGCCGTGAACTGCGCCCACGCCTCGGTGCCTGTTGCCCAGATCGCGACGTAGTCGTTGGCAATCACCAGCAGTCCGCCGGTCACAAAAGCCGGATGCAGGCGGCGATGGTGGAACGCGTCGACGGCAACGCAGGTAAGAACAAACAGATTGCGCACGGTCGAGGCATCGACCTTCCACGGCGTGTAGACGTTGATGAAGCGAGCCAGCGCGGCATCCAGCAGCAAAAGCACGGCGAGCAGCATCAGCCGCTTGTGCCAGTCGCTGCGCCGATTGCGCAGGATCAGCGCAGCACCGACCAGCACGGCGAACGTAAACAGGTTGAACATTCCCAGTGCCAGGAATAGGGGTGCAGGCATGTGCGGCGGCATGTGATCGCCGCCGAGACGGGAGGCGGTTATCACCGTTGCGGTGTCGGTCACGACCACCGCAACCGCCAGCGCCGCCCCGAAGATTCCAAGACGCATGTGCAGGTCCACGCGATGGCGCGACACCAGCAACGCCTGCACGAAGAACAGCGCGACCCACGTCAGCATGATCAGGCCGTGCGCACGCACCAGCACGCTCAGGCTGCCGAGATGCGAAAGCAGCGGCACATCGATGCTGAAACCCGCCAGCACCACGACGATCACGCCGACCGCGGCAGCGATGTAGTAGCGGTGTTCGGCTGGAAATGGTGCGATTCGTGCGTTCATGACTTCTGCTTGCAATGCACGCCTACGCCTTGTGGCAAGTCTCCTCGTCCGTCTTGACCCACTTGCCGCTTTTATCCTTCATCAAGCCGGTATGGCTCGACATGCCGGAATCGCCGTCGGTGAATACGTCGCGGAAGGAGGCGGGCTTGCCGTCCATCCATACCGTTTCGTCGAACGTGATGGCGTTGCCCTTCCAGCCGGTACTGACGCCCGTGCTGTAGCTGTCGCCGGTGTTGGTGAACAGCACGGTCACGAAATGTTTTTTCGTCGCGTCGTAGCCGAAGTACTGCACGACGCTGAACGGTTTCGCATTGGCCGCGGTTTGATCTTCGTCGTAATGGATTGCGACCCAATGGCCATCGAGGGTTTTCTTGCCGTGAAACTTGCCGACCGTGGCATGGCCGGGGTTCTTGCCCATGGCCATCTCATTGCCGGTGCATGTTCCAGTGCCGACGAAACGATCCAGTTGCGCGGACGGCGACGCAGCGCTCGCCGGCTTGGCCGAAGTCTGGCCGCTGGCGAACGGCGCGGTGGAGCAAATCAGTGCTGCGAGAATTGCGAGAGGTGTGCGTTTCATGGTCATGTTCTCCGATGGATGGGATGCAACGATGCGACGGCGTGTGCGCGACGCCGTCAGTCGAAACCGCTGGCAAAAACCACGTCGCGCACCTGCAGTTGAAAGGCGCCGATGTCGGTGGCGCCGTTGACCGCTCGGGGGAACCCGCTGCCGCGCTGGTCGGTGCTGAAGTTGCCGTTGTTGTTGCCGTTTCCGAACGCCGGGCTGCCGTCGCGGAAGGCGTGTGTCTGGGTCGGTCCGCCATTGTTGGCGAGCGGCAGCAGCAGCGGGTCGGCGCCGATAGTGTCTGGAGGCAACGTGGTAGCGGAGGTTGCAGCCCGAATGATGCTGTTTGAACCGAGAATGGTACCCAGGATATCCGATGCCTTGATTTGCGATCCCGTCAAGCCAGAAATGTAAGCTGTATTGTTCGCGATGATCGAGCTGCTGACGATCGCGTCGGCGACCACTGCGGTTGAGTAGTTGTAATACGTCTGGTGGAGCGGGCCGATGCGCTTGCTTCCCTGGCCGAGGTTGAATGCGATTGTGCTGTTATAGATGTCGATGATCCCGAGATAAAATTTACTGCTTGCGGATGTGATGGCGCTAAAGGATTCGGACGATGTGCTGTTGCCCGATATAGTGCTGTCGGTCAGAGCGATGTTCCCGTTTTCGGGGTTGAAGATATAGATCGCTCCGGTCGTTCCCAAATTGCCGGAAATCGTGCAGTGGTCTATTTTGGACGGCTGCTTCACATATTCGAAATTCAAGGCGCTGCCGCCAGCGACTGCAGGTGTGCCCGAACTGTAAGTTCCTTTTAGCGTATTGCCGCTGATCGTGCTGTAGCTCGCTGCGAGGTAGCGCTGGACGAAAACGCCGGCGCCTGCGCTGGCCTTGTAAGTGTTATTGAGCGAATTGTTCTTGATCGCGCTGAACTTCAGGATCAAGCCTTTCGCGGCGTAAATACCGCCGCCTGCTTCCAGCGAGGCTGCGCCAGTGATGGTGCAGTTCCGCACGATGCTGCTTTCAAGGTCGATCGTACCGGCCGACCTAATGCACCCGCCGTATGCTCCAGCGTTGTTGTTATTGGCATCCACCTTGCCGTATTTGATCTGCAAACGTTGGATCTTGAGTGTTCCCGTTCCGGTGTGGTCAAACGCCCGCCCGGCGCTGTTTGCGGAAACGGTAAATATGCCTTGATTATCGGCGTTGTATTTTACGGTCAGATCGTTCTGCGGCATCACGATCTCGCTTCCCAGCGTGACCACGCTGCAATGCATGTTTGTCGGGTTCAAGATGATCGTGTCGTTTTCGGCGGCATTGGCGATGGTGGCGCGCAGACTGCCAGAACCCGTATCGTTGCAATTCTGAACGTTGTCGTATGCCGCAAAGCATTCCGGCACGAATGCGGTCAGTGCGAACGCAGCGGCGATACAGGCGGCGAGATGGCGGCGTGACATCGGCTTGGTGCGAATCGTGGACATGGCAGACTCCTGCGCGGTCACAGTGAAGGGTTGTCGAATCCGTTGCTGAAAATCCCGTCGAACGCGGCCAGACGTGTCACGGCCATGTCCGTGCCCAGCGTGTCGCCGACCACGATCAGTTTGCCGTTTGCGAACGTCGCCGAACGACCGTTGTTGGTCGTGAGAAACAAGCCGATTCCGCTCGGCCTGATGTTGAAGTCCACGCCTTCGGCGCCCCGACCGTTGAACGTCGTGTCGAGGCTGAAGTTGGTGTAGAAAGGAAAATTCAGCCGCGCCATGCCAAACATCAGGCCCGTGGCGTTGCCGGGGCCGCTCGCGTAACTTTGGTTGCCGGATCCGACTGCCAGCAGTTGCGGATATTTCGTGTCGTAGCCGTCGATGATCAATTTGCTGATCGTGTCGTTGCCGCCGCCGCTGCCGAAGACGAACTGGTATGTGTCGTACGTGTAGTTGTTGTTCGCCAGCAGCGTGCCGTTGGGATCCAGCCAAGCCAGCGCGGCCTGACCGTTCGCTTGTCCGCCCAGAGCGATATAACCGGTCGGCGTGAGCGCCACCGCGTTGGCGTAATCCCCGTTATCGCCGAAGTCGACCGTAGTCTGCCCGCCGGATCCAAAGGTCTGGTCGACGTCGTACAGATTGCTGAGGATACGGATCGCAGCGAAGTCGTAGTTGCCGTTCGCGCCTCGGTGGTAGCCGGCGACGACGTAGCGGCCCTGACTGTCGATGGCCAGGTCCTGCGCATGGTCGTCTTGGTTGTTGCCGTTGCCGAATTCGTAGCGGAACAACGGCTGCACCGTCCTGCCGTCGGCACTGATTTGCGCGAACAGGAATTGGTTGTTGTTTGTGCTCTGCTGGTGATAGAAGCCCGAGACGTCGATCGTGCCATTGCTTTGGATCACAACGCGCGCAACATTCGTGCTATCGCCGCTGGCCGGGCTGATGAACACGGCCGCGCCGCTGCCGAAATTGCCAGAGTCTGGCAGACCGTTGGCCGTGAATTGCGAGACGACAGCAACGCCGTCCGGCTGATTGGCAATGGCGACGATGCGATCGTCCGCACGTACCGCAACGCCGGTGAACGAGCACAAGCCGTAACCTGCGAAGCCGGGAGAAAAACTGTTGGTGCCGCCGAAGCTGGTGTCCAGGCTCCCGTTTGGATTCAGACGGGCAAGTGCGCAGACGCTGTCGGCATAGCCGGCGACGATGATCTTGCCGTTCGATTGCACAGCGACATCGGTGGCAACGAGGTTGGACCCCGTCGCGTTGGCCTCGGCCGAATTGAGTATCACTTTTCCGCCCGATCCGAACGCCGCATCCAGCGCGCCGGAATCGACCGGCGATCCGGCCCAAGTGGGCGCGCTGGCGAGCGCCAGTGCAAGACATGTCGCGATTCGTTGGAACTGACGCATAACCCACCTTTCCGGTTCGCCACGGGTGGTGGCACGGTGGGTTACGTCATTCGGCGTGGATTACTGACAGGGCGTCGATCGCTGGGCGGAAAATTTTACTTGCCGGATACCGTCGCCGCAGGCGGTTCGTTGGCGTAACGTTATCGGCTTACCCACGCTCCGAATACCTTGTTGCACAGTGCGCCGAGTTTTAGCGCCGTCGAATCGTCCCCATCCTTCACCAGGCCCGGCCCGTGATCTCGCACAACAAATCGCCCTTGCGCGCCACGATGCGGTTGAGCGACAGACTGCGTACCGCAGCGTCGCCGACTCCGGCCAACGGCACGCTTTTTTCGTACTGATCCATTTTGCCCGAGGTATACATGCCGACCGCCGCCATGTCGTGGCCGGGACGCACGCTGATCGTCAGCGACGAGAATCCAGCGGTACTGAACTCGCAACTTTGTGGATCGCCGGGAATGTTCTTGATTTTGGCGACAGGTTGATCGAGCAGACCGTTGACATCCTGCGGGGCGATCAGGTTGCGATCGCAAACGCTCTCCGCTGGCGCAGAGGCAAGCGGCTTTCCGGGCACAGAGCTCGCCGCGCCGGGAGTGGATTGCGTGCAGGCTGTCGTCGTGCAGACGAACGCGGCGATGGTGAGTGGAATGATGTAGAGATATAACATGGTGGTATTCCCGCGTTTGGTTTGCGCTTCCCGTCAATAGATGACAATGAAAAACTGAGCCTCAACGCCATTTCCAGAACTGTCCCACGTGGAAACTTGCACAACATTTCCACTCATATATGAGACTTGGGCAGTAGTTGGGGTTGAAGTGGGGAGCTGCAGCGGTGTCACCACGATAAATCGATCATCGATTTTGAAGCCCATATCTATAGAGCCTGTCCAAGGTAACCCTCCTACCCACGGCCCCGAGCTCGTCGCCCCGGGGTAGATGGATAACTGGAAGCCGCACGGAGGAACCGAAGCTTGAGCAGCCGGAAGCTGCGAATTGAAGCAGCGGAGGATGGTCCCATTTCCGCCATCGTCGATAAGCGCCATTGCCTTCACCCATCCGCCTTGGTTACGGGCCTGGAACGCCGGCCCATCGGTGCCCATACCGTAGCCGGAATCACTGCGTCCGAAAACTCCGTAACCCGTGGTGTTGTGGCCGTAGACGCCACTCGCGCCAGCTCCGCTGCTTAGACCTTCCACTCCGTTGCCGGTGCCGCTGATGCCGAACGTGCCGTTGTTGCTGCCATCGCCGAAACCGGCCACGCCGCTGGTATTGCCATTCGGATTGCTGGTGTGACCGTGAATCGCATCGTAGCCTGTGCTTTCGCCCCAGACTCCCGCGCCGCCGCTGCTGCCAAACACGCCGCTACCGCTGCCACTGACGCCGAATACGCCGTTGTTGCCGCCATCGCCGAAACCGGCCACACCGCTGGTGTTGTTGTTCGGATTGCTGGTGTGGCCGTGCACGGCGTCGTAGCCGGTGCTTTCGCCCCAGACGCCGGCGCCGGACGCACTCAAGCCATATACGCCTGAACTTGTCGTGCTGTTGCCATGCACGCCGTCGCCCGCGACGCTAGTACCCCAGACGCCGTAATAGTCGTGCGTGTCTCCCCACACGCCCGCTGCACCGGATTGACCGCTGGTGCCGGCAGTGACTCCGCGTATACCGCTGCCACTCGTGCTGGCGCCTTCTACGCCATTGCCACTCCCGCTGACGCCGAATATGCCCTTGCCGCCGCCGCTATTCTTTCCGTACACGCCGCTGTTTCCTGCGCTGGTAGTAAAGCCGTTGAGGCCGTCGCCACTGTTCGTAACGGCGAATCCGGCGCTGGCATTGGCGATGGTTTGTGCATAGGGCAACGCGATCGGTGGTCCGGCTGGACCTTGCGGCCCGGTGGCGCCTTGCGCACCGGCGGCACCGGTTGCGCCTGTCGAACCTTGCGCACCTGCGGGTCCCTGCGGCCCTGGCACGCCGTTCAAGGCATACAACGCATACGGCGTTGCGGTGAGCGCCTGACGTGGACTAAGCGTGGTGTAGCCGCCGTTGCCGTGGGGACGCACGCTCACTTCCACCCACAACGCTTGTCCGTCGAAGGGTACGTCGGTGAAATCCAGCGACGCATTGATCAAGCCTTCGCTCACCGGCAGCGTGAGCGAGAGCGTGTCGACCGCGGTGCCGCCGCTCGACACGGTATACAGCGCGAACAGGAAATCGAAGCTGCCGCCGGCCGGCGAACCGTTCTGGCTCAATTGGCCCTGGTAGGTGAAGGCCGATCCGGTGCTGCCGGCGAAGGCCGGAGTGCATACACCGAGCAGGTTGGCGAGAAGTATACAAAGTGGCTTGCGCATGATCGTCTCCTCACTGAGCTTCGAAACCGTTGTGGAAAATGGAATCTGCCGTGCCGATGGCACCAGCGTTCAGCGCATACGCGCCGCCGCTGGCCGGACCGGCAAGCGGCTGGCCAAAGTTGCCCTTCAGACTGAACGCGCCACCAGCGACCGTGCCGCCGGGCGTAAGCGTTACCGCATCGATGCGAAAGCTGCCGCCACTGGATTGGGCCAGTGCCAGTGGCGCTGCGGCAGCGATGATCGATACGGCGATTAGCTTGCGAGTCCACATGACTTCAACCTCCAATGCGGGGTGGCATGGGTGGTTACGTCATTCAGGGCGGATTGCTGACACAAAAACCCCGCCTTTGCGGCGGGGTTGGAAATTGTTGAGGGGAAAACGGCGCTTTACTTGTTCAGCGCCGTCTCCACTGGCTCGCCGCCCTGTTCGTAGACCACACCAGCCTTCATCACGAAGTCTACTTTCTGCATCAGCTTGATGTCGTCCAGTGGGTTGGCCGGTACGGCGACGACATCGGCGTATTTGCCCGGTTCGATGCTGCCGAAGTCCTTGTCGTGCTTGAGCATTTGCGCGGCGTGCAGGGTGGCGGCCTGGATGGTGAACATCGGCGGCATGCCGGCCTCGACCATGTATTCGAATTCCTTGGCGTTCTCGCCGTGCGGATACACGCCGGCATCGGTGCCGTATGCGATCTTGACGCCGGCCTTGTAGGCCTTGCCAGCGGTTTTCAGGATAATCGGCCCGACTTCCATGGCCTTGCGCGCGACCTGCGGCGGATACCAGCCTTCCTTCGCCTTGCCCATCACGAACTGCCCGGCGATGATAGTCGGCACGTACCAGGTGCCGTGTTCCTTCATCAGCTTCATGTCCTCGTCGTTCATGAAGGTGCCGTGCTCGATGGAATCCACGCCGCCGATCACCGCGCGGCGGATGCCTTCCGCACCGTGCGCATGCGCGGCCACGGTGAAGCCGTAATCGTGCGCGGCGGCGACCACGGCCTGGATTTCCGGAATCGTCATTTGCGGATTTTCCGAACTGCCGCTTTCATCCAGTACGCCGCCCGAAGGCATGATCTTGATCAGATCCGCGCCGTCCTTGTAGTGCTGGCGCACCGCCTTCCACGCATCCTCGGGAGAATTGATGATGCCGTCCTTCGGTGTCGGATCGCCCTGCAAATCCCAGCGGAAACCATTGGTTGGATCGGCGTGACCGCCCGTGGTGCCTATGAATTGACCGGCGCTGAAAATGCGTGGGCCGGGAACCATGCCGGCATTAACCGCGTTGCGCAGGGCGATGGATTCGTTGTGCTCATCGCCGAGGTTGCGCACCGTGGTGAACCCGGCCAACAGTGTGCGGCGCGCATACACGGTACTGCGGATCGCGTAGTCGGCGGGATTCAGCCGGAATTTGTCGCTGTAGGTCGACTTGCTGAACTGCATGGTCAGATGCGTGTGCGAGTCGATCAGGCCGGGCATGCAGGTGCCAGGCACCACGATGGTGTTCGCACCGGCACGCTGCTGGGTGCCGTCGAGAACTTCCTTGATGCGATCGCCTTCGATGACGATGGTGCTGGTGCCGAGCAGTTTGCCGTGTTCGACATCGATCAGATGCGTGCACTGCAAAACGGTGAAGGACGGATTCGAGGTCGCGGCAAAAACAGGAACTGCAAACATTGCCGCGACGGCGGCGGCGATCAGTGTGATGCGCATGATGACTCTCCCTGGGGCAACCGCCGCAGCATACGCGCAACTTCGGACTGCGCCTATGCCGGAAGACATGCGGGCAATCAGGCGCCGCTGACCAGTCCGTGGCGTACCGCGTAGAGCGCGATCTGGGTGCGATCCTCGAGCCGCAGCTTGGCCAGAATCTGGCTGACGTAGCCTTTCACCGTGCCTTCGGTCAGGTTCAGGCGCTTGCCGATCTGCTTGTTCGAGAGGCCTTCGGCGATCTGCTTGAGCACGTCGGTTTCGCGCGCGGTGAGTGCGTCGCGCGCCGGTTGCGGCTTGCGCAGCAGTTCCATCAACTGGCGCTGCGCGGCCGGCGCCAGAAATGTTTCGCCGGCAGCCACGCTGCGAATCGCGGCAACCAGATCGTGTTGCAGCGCGTCCTTGAGCAAATAGCCGATGGCGCCGGCGTCGAGCGTGGCGCGGATCAGCGCATCCTCGCCAAAACTGGTGAACACCAGTATGCGGATGCCCGGCACGCGTTCGCGCAAAGCAGCGATGGTTTGCGGTGCAGACAGTCCCGGCATCTTCAGATCGACCAGAGCCACGTCCGGCGCGAGCGCCGCGGCCGAAACCAGAGCTTCGCTGCCGCTGCCGAATTCGCCCACGACGCGCAAATCCTCGTGCGTTTCCAGCACGGCGCGCACGCCTTCGCGCACCACGGCGTGATCGTCGATCAGGATGATGCGGATCGGCGATGCGTCCGTGCTACTGGAGTTCGCGGTGGCGGGGGCGTTCGTCATGATGGCGAGCGGGAGTGTGCGCCGCGGTCAGGGACGCATGCACTGACCAAAGTCAGGGTTGCGCATCGCGCGCGGACGCATCCCGGTCGGCACGCGGCAGGCGCGCTTCGATCAGGGTTCCGCGCGGGCTGTTGGAGCCGATCCGGAAACTGCCGTGCAACGCCTCGACCCGGCTGCGCATGCTGCCCAGGCCCATGCCGGGGCGAAAATCCGTTCCCAGTCCGCGGCCATCATCGGACACGCGCAGCACGGCATGATCGCCGGTGACTGCGGCTTCCACGCGCAGGCGGCGCGCACCGGCGTGGCGCAAGCAATTGGAGATGGCTTCCTGGCACACGCGGTACAGCGCCTGTTCGTGATCGTCGCGCTGCGCTTCCCAGGTCGCGAAACTCGATGCCGTTGCGATGTGCTCAGGCACCTGCGCGGCGAGCAGCCGGGTCAGTGCGCCGGGCAATCCCAGCGTGCGCAGGTGTTCGACGCTGAGCAGCACGCGGCTCTTGCGCGAGATCGCCGGTGCCGTTTCGGCGGATTCGGCGGGGGTGAGTTGTTGCAGCAGCATGCGCATCTCGGCGAATGCCGTCTGCGCCAGTTGCTGCAGGCGCGCGGCGCGCGCCTCGCCCTCGGCCGGATCGCGCTTCCAGGACGTCGCGATGGTCTGGCTGAGCAGGTTGATCGAGGCGAGGATCTGGGTGACGTTGTCGTGCAGTTCGCGCGCCAGGCGCTGGCGTTCGGCGAGTACGGCGGCGCTTCCGGCCTGTTCGTGCAGGGTCGTATTTTCCACGGCGGCGGCGGCGGCGTGGGCGAGCACTTGCGCCATTTCCAGGTCGGCGCTCTTGAACCGGCGCGGCGGTTCCAGACTCATGGCCATGTAGCCGAGCAGGCGCCCTTGCCAGAGCAGCGGCACCCCCAGGGACTGGTGCTCTAGCAAGCCGGCGACGACCGGCTGCGGCAGGTCGCCGTAGCGGCCCAGATATGGGCGCATCGTCGCGATGAGATGGCCGGCCATGCCTTCGCCGCGGGCAAAGTGCGTGGCGAACGAGGCGGGCATCGAATGCCGCGTGACGGTGGCGGTGATCGTGTCCGTCTCGGCGTCGTACAACCCGATCGTCCCCGTGTCCGCGTGCGCGAAGGAGCAGGCCAAGTCGAGGATCGCGTTCAGCCGTTCCGGCAGCGGACGTTCCGCGGCCAGTTCGCCGAACACTCGCGCAAGGGCGGCAATCGAGCTGGTCTGGAGCGTGTCGGGCATGCATCTAGCCTAACCGAACCCGCAAACGCCGGGGTTGGCGCCGATGCTGCACTGCGGTAGTCTGGGCGCAAATCCAAGAAAAGCCGAACGACCGGCGCATGCAGGCTCCGATGGACGCAACCTACGAATTCAAGGCGGTGGAAGCCGCCGCGCAAAAGTTCTGGAACGACAGCAAATCGTTCGAGGCGAAGGAAGATCCGGCGCGTCCGAAGTTCTATTGCCTGTCGATGCTCCCATACCCATCGGGAGCGCTGCATATGGGTCACGTGCGCAACTACACGATCGGCGACGTGATCAGCCGCTACCAGCGCATGCTCGGCAAAAACGTGTTGCAGCCGATGGGCTGGGATGCGTTCGGCCTGCCTGCCGAAAACGCCGCGATCAAGAACAAGACTGCGCCGGCGAAGTGGACGTATTCCAACATCGAGCACATGCGCGAGCAGTTGCGCACGATGGGCTACGCGATCGACTGGTCGCGCGAGTTCGCCACCTGCAAGCCGGATTACTACGTCCACGAACAGCGCATGTTCGTGCGCCTGTTCAAGAAGGGACTCGCGTATCGCAAGAACTCGGTCGTGAACTGGGATCCGGTCGATCAAACCGTGCTCGCCAACGAGCAGGTGATCGACGGCCGCGGGTGGCGCACCGGCGCCGTGGTCGAAAAACGCGAGATTCCGCAATGGTTCCTCAAGATCACCGATTACGCCGACGAACTTCTGGCCGAACTCGACAAGCTGCCCGGCTGGCCGGATGCGGTCAAGACCATGCAGCGCAACTGGATCGGACGTTCGGAAGGATTGGAGATCGATTTCGCGATCGACGCCGAATCCACGCCGGTGCGCGTATTCACCACACGCCCGGATACGCTGATGGGCGCGACCTTCCTGTGCGTGGCGGCCGAACATCCGTTGGCGCTCAAGGCCGCGTCCACAAATCTACAAATCCAGAAATTCATTGACGAATGCCGCCACGGCGGCGTTGCCGAGGCCGACCTGGAAACCCAGGAAAAGAAGGGCATCGAAACCGGCTTCCACGCCATCCATCCGATTACTGGCGAGAAGCTGCCGGTGTGGATCGCGAACTTCGTGCTGTGGGGCTACGGCACCGGCGCGCTGATGGCCGTGCCCGGACACGACGAGCGCGACTGGGAATTCGCCACCAGGTACGACCTGTTTATCAAGATGGTGATCGTCAGCGATCCGGTGCGCGATGCGATCCGCGAACTCGGCCGCGACGCGGCGAACAACACCGATGCCATGACCGCCGCGTTGGGCGAGGGCCGGCCGATCGACGTGGTCGAAGCGCCGGCGGCGCTGTCGATGGTCGAGGAATTCCAGCGCGCCATCATCGAGGACGGCGCCTACGCCGACTACGGCACGCTGGTGAATTCCGGCGAATTCGACGGACTGGACTATCGAGGTGCGTTCGACGCCATCGCTGCGCGCCTTGTCAAAGAGGGCAAGGCCGAGCGCAAGGTCAATTTCCGCCTGCGCGACTGGGGCGTTTCGCGGCAGCGCTACTGGGGCTGTCCGATCCCGATTGTCTATTGTCCGAAATGCGACGCGGTGCCGGTGCCGGAAGATCAATTGCCGGTGCTGCTGCCGGAAAACGTGCAATTCATGGGCGTGCAGTCGCCGATAAAGGCCGATCCGCAATGGCGCAAGTGCAAGTGTCCGCAATGCGGCGGGGCGGCCGAGCGCGAGACCGATACCTTCGACACGTTCATGGAATCGAGCTGGTACTACGCGCGCTACACCAGTCCCGGCGCCGCCGACATGGTCGATGCGCGCGCGAACTACTGGCTGCCGGTCGATCAGTACATCGGCGGCATCGAACACGCGATCCTGCACCTTCTGTATTTTCGCTTCTTTCACAAATTGCTGCGCGACGAAGGGCTCGTGCATTCCGACGAGCCGGCCACCAACCTGCTGTGCCAGGGCATGGTCATCGCCGAAACGTTCTACCGCGAAGACGGCCATGGCAATCGCGAATGGTTCAATCCGGCGGATGTGGACATCGAGCGCGACGAGCGCGCGCGTGTGGTCGGTGCGAAGTTGCGTTTCGACGGGCAGCCGGTTTCCATCGGCGGCATCGAGAAGATGTCCAAGTCCAAGAACAACGGTGTCGATCCGCGCACGATGGTCGAGAAATACGGCGCCGACACGGTGCGCTTGTTTTCGATGTTCGCCGCGCCGCCGGAAAAATCGCTGGAATGGAACGAGGCGGGCGTGGAAGGCATGGCGCGTTTCCTGCGCCGCCTGTGGCGCGACACGCAGGCGCACATCGCGCAGCCCGATCATCCGCAAGTCGATCCCGTCGCGTTGAACGCGGCGCAGAAGAATCTGCGCCGCCAGGTTCACGAAA
>JANWJJ010000011.1 GCA_025451955.1 Rudaea sp.
TCGGCAGCGACCAGTTGCACAACAGTATTCCCGCCATTATTGCCAGCGGCGACGCATTGGGACTTACCGGTTCCCAGGCAGCCGGTCACCGTTCCAACTACGGCATCGGCGCGGAACTGCGCATTCCGGTGATCAGCATGCTGACGGCCGACGTTTCGGGCCGTTACGATGATTACCGTTTTGCCGGCAACAGTGCGGGCAAGTTCACCTACAAGCTCGGCCTGGAATTCCGTCCGATCGATACCTTGCTGCTGCGTGGCAACTACGCCACCGCATTCCGCGCACCCGACTTGGTCAACGTGTTCGGCAGCAACGGGTTCTTCACCAGCGATACCGATTATTACCTGTGCCGCCAGAAAGGATACGGGCCGGGCGCCGGAGCAAACAACTATCAAAACTGCCCACAAGCCACCTCGCAGTTTTTCGGCAACAATGGCAGCAGTTCGAACCTGAACGACGTTACCGCGAAAACCTTGACCTTCGGTGGCGTCTATTCGCCGATCGAAAAGCTGACCTTCACTGCCGACTATCAGCGCGTTCAGATCAAGAACGAAGTGACCCAGCTCAGCGTCGATCAGTTATTGCAGAATGAAGCCGACTGCCTGCTCGGCATGACCATTGGCGGCGCACCGATCGACCCCAACTCGCCAAGCTGCAAGTTGTACGAAAGCCTGGTTCAGCGCTCACCGGCGAATGCGAAGACCAATCCGAACGGTTTGATTTCCGTCAACACCTTTCCGGTCAACGCGTCGAGCGAAAGCGAATCCGGCGTGATCGCCAGCGCGAAGTACACCGCCGATCTCGGCCGCTTCGGAAGCCTGGGCCTGGATGCGAATTACTACGTGGAATTCAAGCATCTGTACCAGCAATTCCCGGGCGATCCGGTGATCAATATCTATCATGATCCCCGCTATACCGACTGGAAGAGCACGATCAGCGGTTCGCTTACCTGGAATATCGGCAACTGGAGCGCGACACTGTTTGGCCAGCGCTACGGCTCAATCCCGAATGCTGGGCAAAACGCGACATTGCCGCCGTGGATACTCTATAACGGCAGCCTGAAGTACAGCTTCGACTCCGATGCGGCAATCCAGTTGACGGTGAACAATATCCGCAACACCAAACCGCCGGTCGATCGTACTCAGACAAATTTCCCGTACTACAACACCTACAACTACAATCCGTATGGGCGTGCGGTGTGGGCGGAATTCTCCTTCCACTTCGGTGCCAAGTAAGCTTAAGACGCGTTAAAGCGTGAAACGAAAAAGCTGGCCCTCGGGCCAGCTTTTTTTTCGCCGGAATTCTTGTGCCCCAAGGGGCATAAACAAGCTGCCCCGTCCCTATCCGTTCGCCCTGAGCCTGTCGAAGGGTGAACGGATACTCGCCCAGTGCAGTGCTTCACGCTGCGTGGAAATCAAGAATCTTGTCATCCCGGCAGGGATTGCCGGGATCCAGTTGGCATGGATGCCAATTCAAGCAGACAGTGTGCCGATATGTTGCCTTCCATGGCATCTGGACCCCGGCAATCCCTGCCGGAATGACGTTATGGCAAGTTTCAGCGATGCTCATAACTTCCATTAAATACGAAGCACTACACTAGACGGCTGCCAGCTTCGCGCGCATCCCGGCAAGCTGTTTTTCGTAGCGTCGCCATTCGCCAATCGAGCGGTCGTTGATCTTTTCGCGGGATTGCGCGCTGCTCAAGGTCGCCACCGGCGTCGAATTGCGGGTCAGATCGGCGCAACCCGGTTCGTAGGCCAGCTTGCAGAACGCCAGGATTTCCCGCGCCTTGGCCTCGGGATCGCGCACCAGTTCGTTGTAGGAAACATCCAGAATCCGGCCCGGCATTACCCGATGCCAATGGTCGATCAGCCGGCGATAGCGTAGATAGTGCGTGACCAGATTGGCCTGATCATAGCTGTAGGCGTAGGCGCCGCCGAACATCGCCTTGTAGTTCGAAAAACAGGCATCCATCGGATCGCGCACCATGTGCAGGATCGGCGCCTGTGGCAAGGCGCGATGGATGAAACCGGCATTCAGAAAATTCGGTGGCAGCTTGTCCACGTAAAACGGTTTGCCGTTGGCGCGCCATTGGCTCTGTTCGAGATAGCGTTTGCCGATATTGGCGTAATCGAGTTCATCCGCACGTTCCACCAATACGCGATCGAGCGCGGGATAAGAATAATGATTGGCCTGCCATTGCATCTGGCGCGGAAAATCGCTGAGTTCGCCCGCCGATTCCACCAGTGAGTGGTTGCCGAGGATGCGCTCGAGCAGAGTGGTGCCGCTACGCGGCAAACCGATCACGAAAATGGGCTGCGGGCCGCTGAATTGTGTCTCGGTGGGCCGCAGAAAATCCGCCGTGGTGCGCTCGATCAATGCGTCGAACAGCGCGCCTTCGTCCGCGACGTCGTGGCGCAAGCGCCGATGCATGATCGCGTTGCCGCGCTCCAGTGCTGTCCACGCGTTGTCGTAATCGCCAAGATCGTCAAGTTCCTTGAACTGGGCGAACTCGAACGAGGCGTGGTCTTCCGTCTCTTTTTCGACCCGCTGGATCTGCTCGCGGATATACGCCAGATGATTGCTCTCCAGGGTCTGGCGTTTGAGTCGCGACAGACTAAGCGAGGCGCGACCGAACGTCGGCCCCATCGTCAGGCAGCTTTCCATGACTTCCCCGGCTTCCGCAAGACGGCCATTGAATTGCAATTGCAGGCCGCGGAAGTAGCGAAAGTCGGCATTGTCGTAACCCAGGGCTTTCGCCCGATCCATCAGCGCCAGCGACTTGTGATGTTCGCCCAGCAACTGATGCACATGGGCGAGGCTCATCAGGTTTTCGACCGATTGGGTTCGCGCAACATCCGGATTCTCCAGGCACTGGCGCGCGGCGACGACTTCTCCGACTCGCAGCAAGGCCAGCGCGGTCATGGCGACTAAATCCGCATTCTCCGGCAGTGCCTGCGCTGCGGCATGCAGGTGCAGGATGGCATCACGCACCAGCTTGTCGCCAGAAAGGATGGAGCCGGCGAGCATCACACGGGCTTCGACATTGGCCGGGGCGCGTTGCACCAGGCTTTGCAGCGCGATCCGCGCGGCCACTTGCTGGTCGCTATCCAAATACCGGCGGATTTTTTGCCAGGCACGCTCTTCGAATGGGGACATGGGCGAACTACCGAGTGACGTTTGTGACTTGTGCAAACAGCTTGCGTGAGCGCCGCAGGCAACGCGCGCTACCCATGCTGCAGCAGTGAGATATCGGCAATCTGCAGAAACATCCGCCGCAGCGATGCCAGCAGGGCCAGGCGATTGTCGCGCCTGGCGGCATCGTCGGCCATGACCATGACGTTGTCGAAGAATCGGTCGACAGGTTCGCGCAATGTGGCGAGTCGGCGCAGAACGGCGACGTAGTGTCGCTGTTCGAGCAGTGGGCGCATGTCCGTTGCGGCGGCGGCGATGGCGGCGTGCAAATCCGTTTCGGCGCCGGCATCGAGCAAGGCCGCATCGACCGATCCACCGACGTCGCCGGCCTGGCGCAGGATATTGCCGATGCGCTTGTTCGCCGCGGCGAGCGCTTGCGCTTCCGGCAACGCAGAAAATTCCGCGACCGCGCGCAAACGGCGATCGAAGTCAATCAAGGTTTCCGGATCGACCGCGCGCACGGCGTCGAATTGATCGTTGCGCAAACCCTGTTCGGCATAATAACCGCGCAAGCGTTCCAGGATGAATTCGTGCAACTCGTCGGTGAGCGTCGCCTTGGTATCGATGACCGCCGGCGTCTTGCCCGGCTTGACCGGTATCGCCGGCAGCAATTCGACGGCTTCGCGCAACAGCGCTTCCAGATCCAGATCGAACTCACCTTCGATCAAGGTGCGCGCAAGTCCGAGACCGGCACGGCGCAGCGCGAAGGGATCCTTGTTGCCCGAGGGCTTCTGGCCGACCGCGAAAATGCCGGCCAGCGTATCCAGCCGCTCGGCGATGGCCAACACCCGGCCGATGTTTCCTGCGGCGATCTGGTCACCGGCAAATCGCGGACGATAGAACTCATCCAGCGCCTGCGCGACCTCGGCGTTTTCGCCGTTCGCGCTGGCGTAATAGCGACCCATCGTGCCTTGCAGTTCGGGAAATTCGCCGACCATGCGCGTGAGCAGATCGCACTTGCTCAGAGACGCTGCACGTGTGGCCAGCGCGGCATCGACGCCGAGACCGGCCTCACGCAAACGATTGGCGATCACGCGGGCCAATTCCGCCACGCGGATGCATTTGTCCCAAACGCTGCCGAGCTGCTGCTGATAGACGACGGACTTGAGCGCTTCCTGCTGCGCGGCGAGCGGCGTTTTCAGGTCTTCGTCGTAGAAGAACTTCGCGTCGGCAAACCGCGGACGGATCACGCGCTCGTAACCTTTGCGGATTTCGGCGGGGTCTTTTGATTCGATATTCGCGACGCCGATAAAATGCTTGGTGAGCTTGCCGTCGGTATCGAACACCGGTACAAATTTCTGGTTCGTTTGCATCGTCTGGATCAGTGCTTCGCCCGGCACCGCAAGAAATTCGCGGTCGAACATGCAAGCGATCGCCGCCGGCCATTCGACCAGATTGGTGATCTCGTAGAGCAGTTCATCGCGCAAACGCGGTGAGCCAAGCCCCGTGCCGCAGCGGTCGACTTCGGCGCGCACGCGCGCACGGCGCTCGGTCGGATCGGCCAACACCTTCGCTGCGCGTAATGCATCGACATAGTTATTCGCATTGCCGATCGCCACCGGTTGCGGATGATGGAAGCGATGTCCATGCGTTTCACGTCCGCTCTTGATGCCGAAGATTTCCGCATCGATGACCCGATCACCATGCAGGATCACCAGCCAATGCATGGGGCGCACGAAGGCGTAATCGTGATCGCCCCAGCGCATCGGTTTCGGGATTGACAACGACTTCAGCGCATCGGCGACGATTTCCTGGATCAAGTCCGCAGTCGGTTTTCCCTTCTGCTGCGCGCGATGGACAAACCACGCGCCCTTGTCGGTTTCGAGCTTTTCGAGTTGCTCGACAGCGACACCGCAGGAGGAAGCAAACCCGAGCAAAGCCTTGGTCGGCTGGCCGTTCGCATCGAGTCCGGCGTTGACCGCGGGGCCGCGACGCTCGATCGCCTGATCCGGTTGCGTTTCGGCGACTGCCGGAATCAGCACGGCAAGCCGGCGCGGTGAATTATACGTTTTGGCATTTTCGGCATTGATGGCGATGCCGCGTTTTTCCAGCCCGTCGCAGATGCCGCGCGCGAACGCTGCCGCGAGTTCGTCCAGCGCCTTCGGCGGAAGTTCCTCGGTGCCAATCTCGATCAGCAGCGGCTTCAGCTCAGACATGCGTCGCCTCCTTGCGCTTGGCGACATAGGTCTCGGCTACTGCGCGCGCAATCGTACGCACGCGCAGGATGTAGCGCTGGCGTTCGGTCACGCTGATCGCGCGGCGCGCATCGAGCAAGTTGAATGCATGGCTGGCCTTGCAGACCTGATCGTACGCGGGTAGCGGCAAATTGAGTTCGACCAATGTTTTCGCTTCGCTTTCGCAAACGTCGAACCAATGCCGCAGTTCCGGTACGTTCGCGTGCTCGAAGTTGTACGTGGATTGCTCGACCTCGTTCTGGTGAAACACGTCGCCATAAGTCACCTTGCCATGTGGCGCCTGCGTCCACACCAGGTCGTAGACATTGTCCACATTTTGCAAATACATCGTCAGGCGTTCGAGGCCGTAGGTAATCTCGCCCGTCACCGGCCTGCATTCGAGGCCGCCGGCCTGCTGGAAATACGTGAATTGCGTGACTTCCATGCCGTTGAGCCAAACTTCCCAGCCCAGACCCCAGGCGCCGAGCGTGGGCGATTCCCAGTTATCCTCGACCAGGCGCAGATCGTGGACGAGCGGATCGATTCCCAACGCGCGCAGCGAGCCAAAGTACAAATCCAGAATGTTGTCCGGATTCGGTTTCATCACCACCTGGTACTGGTAGTAATGCTGCAAGCGGTTCGGATTCTCGCCGTAGCGACCGTCGCTTGGACGACGGCAGGGTTGCACATACGCAGCCGCCCACGGCTCCGGCCCGAGCGCGCGCAAAAAAGTCGCCGGATGAAACGTACCCGCGCCGACTTCGGTGTCGAGTGACTGGATCAAGGCGCAACCCTGCTCCGCCCAATAGCGGTTCAGGGTCTGGATCACATCCTGGAATGTCAAACCTGGCATGAAAATCACGGTAATCGGCGAAAAGCGCGTTAGTATAACGGCTTGCAAGGCAATCCCAAGGTGGGGCGCATGGCCACCGTTCCGCAACGCCCAAAACTCGTCGACCCGATTGTCGCTGCGCCCGAGTTGGGCCTGCATCGCAAGCTCGAACTCGATACGGTGCTGGCCGCGCTGCGGCACGATGGCTTGATCGATGAGGCCGGCGCGCTCAAGGTGCGCGCCGATGCGCGTAGTGCGCGCGGCAAGATGGAACTGCACCCGATCGCGCTGATCGCCAATCAGAAACTGATCAATCCGCAGGACTCCAAACCGCTCAGCCTCGAAGTGCTGACGCACTGGCTCGCCGAGCGCGCGCAATTACCGTATCTGAAGATCGATCCGATGAAGATCGATGCGGGCGCGGTGACGCAAGTCATTTCGCATGCGTATGCGCAGCGTTACCGCATCCTGCCGGTGGCGGTGAGTCCGACTCAGGTGGTGCTCGCCACCTGCGAGCCGTTCGATACGCGCTGGCTGGCCGATCTGGGTCATATCCTGCGCCGCGACATTCAGCGCGTGGTGGTCAATCCGGTCGATCTGAATCGTTATCTGGTCGAGTTCTACGGCGTGCAGCGTTCGATCCAGAAAGCACAGGACGCCAAGCTCGACGGCAACGGCGATGGCCGCGGCATTCTCAACTTCGAGCAATTGCTGGAACTGGGCAAGGCCGGCGACATCGGCGCCGACGACCGCCACGTCGTGCATATCGTCGACTGGTTGCTGCAATACGCCTTCGAGCAGCGCGCGTCCGATATCCATCTGGAGCCGCGCCGCGACACCAGCCCGATCCGATTCCGCATCGACGGCGTAATGCACAAGGTATTCGAGTTGCCGACGCCGGTTATGGTCGCGGTAACCGCGCGCGTGAAGATTCTTGGGCGCATGGATCTGGCCGAGAAGCGCCGGCCGCAGGACGGCCGTATCAAGACGCGCTCGGCGGAAGGCCGCGAAGTCGAACTGCGCTTGTCGACCATGCCAACCGCGTTCGGCGAAAAAGTCGTGCTGCGTATTTTCGATCCGGACATCGTGGTCAAGGAATTCCGCCAGCTCGGGTTTTCGATGGACGAGGAAATCCTCTGGCGCAGTTTCGTGGAACGGCCGCACGGCATCGTCCTGGTCACTGGTCCGACCGGTTCCGGCAAGACCACGACGCTGTATTCCACGCTCAAACATCTGGCCACGCCCGACATCAACGTCTGCACGGTCGAAGACCCGATCGAAATGGTCTCGCCGGAATTCAACCAGATGCAGGTGCAGACGGCGATCGATCTGGATTTCGCCACCGGCGTGCGCACCTTGATGCGTCAGGATCCGGACATCATCATGATCGGCGAAATCCGCGATCTGGAAACCGCGCAGATGGCGATCCAGGCCTCGCTGACCGGGCACTTGGTGTTGTCGACCCTGCATACCAACGATGCGCCGACGGCATTGTCGCGCCTGCTCGATCTGGGCGCGCCGCATTATCTGATTCAATCCACACTCACCGGCGTGGTTGCGCAGCGCCTGATCCGCACGCTGTGTCCGCATTGCAAGGTAGAAGCCGTGGTCGACGTGAATGCCTGGAATGCGCTGGTGCATCGCTGGCAATTGCCTGCACCTGCTCGCGCCTATGCGCCAAAAGGCTGCCTGGAATGCCGTAACACCGGTTTCCTCGGGCGCACCGGAATTTACGAAATGATGCGCATCACGCCGCATATCCGCCAGATGATTACCGCGAATCTCGATCTGGCGAAACTCAGCGAAGCGGCGCTGGCCGATGGCATGCGTCCGCTGCGCGTAAGTGCGGCGGCGCAGGTTGCACGCGGCATCACCACGATCCCCGAAATTGTCGGCGTGCTGCCGCCAGTCGAGGAATGAAACTGCTGATCATCCAGACTGGCGGCGCCTTGCCGGCGGTGCGCGAACGCTTCGGCGATTTCCCCGCATGGTTCCAACGCGGCTTGGGCTTGCCATCGGATCGAATCAAGATCGTGCGCGTGGATGCAGGCGAAGCCTTGCCGCCAGTGAACACTATCGCGGCGGCAGTAATCACCGGCTCCGGTGCGATGGTGACCGAGCGGCTGGACTGGAGCGAACGCACGGCCGGTTGGTTGCGCGATGCAGTACAGGCGAAATTGCCGATGCTCGGCGTCTGTTACGGGCATCAACTGCTCGCGCACGCGCTGGGTGGTCGTGTCGATTACAATCCGCGCGGCCGCGAAATCGGCACCGTCGAAATCGCGTGTCTGCCGGCGGCTTCCGATGATCCTCTGTTCGGCAAACTGTCAGCCGGATTTCCGGCGCAGGCCACGCATCTGCAATCCGTACTGCAACCACCGTCAGAAGCCGTCGTACTGGCGCGTTCGATTCAGGATGATTGCCAGGCGGTGCGCTACGCGCCGCGGGTCTGGGGTTTGCAGTTTCATCCGGAATTCGGCGTGCGCCAGATGCGCGCTTACCTTCACGAACGGGTCGACAAACTGAATGCGGAAGGCGTGGATGTGTCCGCTCGTGCGCGTGCGGTGCGTGCTTGCGCGCAGGCGCGGAGCGTGTTGCGGCGCTTTGCGCGCATCGCGGATGCAGTCGGATAAAACGCTTGCGCAGGCGTCGCGCGCGAGCAGTCTCAACTCGTATACGGTTCGTGCACGATACAAGGCCGTAGCGAACCTGTAAAAGCAAAAACGGCCAAAGGCCGTTTTTGTGTGCGCATTCGCATCCGCAAAAAACGGATGCGCCGTGTGCTGAATCCTTACTTCTTCGCCTTGCGGGCGCCGCCGGCCTTGACCGACGCCAGATAGTTGCTGATCGCTTCGTTGGTGACGTCGTACAGCGGACGACCGGATACCGCAGCGGCCGCTTTCAGACTGTCGCGCACGCGCTTGGATACGCGCAAGCTGGCGTCGCGGGTATCTTCATTGTGTTTTGCCATGATCATGACTCCTGTTTGGGGAAATTCTGAAAAAGTAAGTAAGTGGAAAAGTGCAGTAATTGCGTAGTGGATTTTATGCCGGAATGCGGCAAAAGACAAATTGCAGCGTCGTGAAGTTGACGCCCAAGCGCAATTTTCCACAAGTTCACTTCGCTCAGATGCGCGGGGAAGCTTCGGCCTTGTCGCCGGCATGGGTGGTGCGCAGAAACAGGCGCACGGCGAGCACGCCGAATTCGTACAACAAGCACATCGGAATCGCCAGCATCAGCATGGACAACACGTCCGGCGGGGCAAGGATGGCGGCCAGCACGAATACGCCGAGAGTCACATAGGGGCGATGCTTCACCAGCTGTGCCGGCGTGACCCAGCCGAGCAGGGCCACGATGAACACGCCGACGGGAACCTCGAAACACAAGCCGAAGGCGAAAAACATCGTCAGCACGAAATCCAGGTATTTGCCGATGTCGGTCATCATCGCCACGCCGGTCGGGGTGATGCCGAGCAGAAAGGCGAAGACGCGCGGCAGCACCAGAAAATACGCGAAGGCGCAGCCCAGATAGAACATCAGTACGCTTGACGCCAACAGTGGCAGCGCCAGACGCTTTTCGTGCCGATACAATCCCGGTGCGACGAAGCTCCATATCTGGTACAGCACGACCGGCATGGCCAGAAACAATGCCGTGACCAGCGCCAGTTTCACCGGTGTCAGGAACGGCGACGCGACTTCGATCGCCACCATCTGCGAGCCCGTCGGCAAATGGCGCAGCAAGGGCTCGGCGATGAAGTGATACAGGCGATCGGCGAAGGGCAGCAGGGCGACCAGGATGATCAGCACGGCGGCGACCGACTTGAGCAGGCGCTCGCGCAATTCGATCAGGTGCGAGATGAAGGACTGCGGCTCGCCCTCGTCGCCGTTTTCGCGCTCAGTGTCGCGCATCGCCAGCCGGTGTTTCCGTGGCGGCGGATTGCCCCGGCGCCGGCGTGGAGGGAGCGTTGACCACATCGCGCAATGCGGCGTTGATGTCGGCGCGCGGATCGGCCGCGGCCGCCGCGCGACGAATACTGTTCTTGAGTTCTTCGGCCGCCAGTTCGCTTTCGATTTCTGCGCGCACGTTCTGCCAGCTCTGGCGCGCCTTGCGCACCAAGGCGCCGGCGGTGCGCGCCGCACCCGGCAAGCGTTCCGGTCCGAGTACCAGCAGCGCCACGATCGCAATCAGGCCGATTTCGCCCATGCCGACATCGAACATGACTTCAGCCCTGCGGCGTGTTTTCGCGCTTGGTTTCGGCCGCGGCTGGCGCATCGGGCGCCGCATCGGCCTTGAGCTGCGGCGTTTCGGATTTACCGTCGCCGTCCTGCATGCCCTTGCGGAAGCTTTTGATCGCCGCGCCGAGATCTTCGCCGGCATTGCGCAATTTCTTGGTGCCGAAAATCAATGCCACGATGATCAGCACGATCAGCCAATGCCAGATGCTCAAACCACCCATACCTTTTCTCCGTATCGACCGACGCCTGCACTAAACGCACGCGCAAGCAACGCGCCGACAAGTTGCCTCAATGCGCAGTGTACTCCTCCAGGCGGTCGCGGAAATCGACCACCGCGTCAGGCACATTCGTCACGCCGCCGGCAAAGATGCGGCGCGGCGTAACCCCCTGACCATACACCGCCTGATTGGCATCGTTGTCGATGGCCAGCACCGAGCCGTCGAGCGCCACGCCGGCAAACAGGCCGCGCGAGCGCGAATAGGAATAAATCTCGGCCTTGAGCTGGGCGTCGGTGGCCGCATGCGCGTCGCGGCCTACCGGCCCGGCGGCGACCGAGGCATCGGCGCCGAGGGTGAACTTGCCGTGCACGATCGAATCCACGCCGCGCTGGGTACGGAACACCAGAATCACGTCGGTGGACTGCACGCCCACCTGGAAGCCGATGCTGCCTCCGGTCATGCTGACGAAGCTCGGATTGCTCCAGGTGCCGTCGGCGGTCTTGACCGAAACCAGCCCGACGCCGTGGCGACCGCCGATGACGAAACCGGCCTTGATCACATCCGGGATCACGGCGACGGCGTAGGCGTTGGTCATCAAGTCGGCAGGCAACCGTTTGTCCGGCGCCATCATGATTTCCTTGAGCACACGCACCGCATTGTTGGCGCGGGCGTTTTCCTGCTCGCCGGCGCGTGCGCTGCCGGTGTGCAACAGGGTGATGGAACACAGCACGAATAGCAGAGTCTGCCAGCGGGGCATAGGCGATTCCTTCAGGCGAGCGTGCGAACGAGCCGCACGGAAACGGGTGACGTCAAACGATTGGACGCTTGGGCCGCAGGCGAGTTCCCGCGAACAGGATCAAGAACGTGATCAAGGCCAACATTCCGCGCCATGATATCGTGGGTGTCGAATCGACGCCGGGCCGGCTGGCAACGCAGGAATTTGACGCGATCGCCAAGCCCTTCAGGCCGATGTATTGCAGATCCGCCAGCGATGGCCCGGAAGCCGTGATCGGCCCCAGATCCGACAATGTGCCGGAACTGCTGTCGATCGTTGCCAGATCGCTCCATGCGGCAATGATGCTGCCCGACGGCGGCGGTACGTAATCCAGAATCGTCCACAGTTGGCCTGAGGTATCGAAGGCGGGACTGGCCGTGGTGATATAGCCGGCGCCCGCCCCGTAGGCACCGATTGCGGTTGCCTTGGCAGTCGCCGGGTCAATTTGATAAAGCGTGTTGTTGCCCTGACTGCCACTGCCGTACAGCGCCTTGCCTTTTGCGGCCAAGCCGGTGATCTTGACGCCGAGATTGCCGACATAGGTTGACGTGGCATTCGCCGGATTGATCTGCCAGAACCCGCCGTTGCTGGAGGATAGCCAGAGCGCACCATCGCAGGTAAATGCCAGACCCAGATCAAGCTGACCGCTGGCATTCTGGCCGGTCAGATTGAGGTTGCCGACGATGCTGGCCAAACCGGTTGCCGGATCGATGGTCAGCAGCGTTTTCACCGCGCTGGCATCAGACACCGCGTAGAGCGTGCCATTCGGGCTGTAGGTCAAGCCTTCGATATTGGCCAGACGCGGCAAGGCTGGCGGTGTGGCGCGGCCGATTTCCTGCGCGCTTTGCGTGGTCAGGTCGATGCGATACAGCGTATCGAAAGCCTCGCTGTAGCCGATCAGATCGGCAGCAAGTGCCGGGCCGCAGTAAACAGCAAGCACGAGCACTGCAATGAGCGCACGCAGGGGCATGGAATTCTCGTTGTCGTTCTTTTTTTAGTAATCGTCAGCCATATCGGGCGCGATACGGCAACTGAAGTCTATCAGCTAGTACATACAAAACAAAGCTTTAGCTACCAGGTGCTACACTGCATCTGGTTATAGACCTGTTACCACAATCTGTTTGGGGGCTGCATCAACGCAGGCACAACAGATTGGGTTACGGTCCATACCGGATTTCTCTTTCGAGATGGCAAGCCGAGCCGATGCAAAACCCGATCCGAGACCCGCTCCGGCCATCCGCGCCGGCGAATACGGCGGTGTTGCTGCTGAACTTGGGTACGCCTGCCGCACCGACCACGGCGGCGGTGCGGAGTTATCTCGCGCAATTTCTGAGCGATCCGCGGGTGATCGACTATCCTCGCTGGCTGTGGCTGCCGTTGCTTCACGGCGTCATTTTGCGTTTGCGTCCACGGCGTTCGGCACGCGCCTACGCGAAAATCTGGACGAAACGTGGTTCGCCGCTGCTCGTTTACAGTCAGGCGGTGACGGCGAAACTGGCTTCCATCTATGCGGGCGGTGGCGTACACGTCGATCTGGCCATGAGCTACGGGCAACCGGCGATTGCGACGACAATCGAACGCTTGTTGGCCGATGGCGTCCGTCGCCTGCTGGTGCTGCCGCTGTACCCGCAGTATTCGGCCACATCCACTGGCGCCACCTTGGATGCGGTGCATGCCGCGCTGCGGCGTGTTCGCTGGCTGCCCGAGTTGCGATGTGTCGGAGACTACCACGCCACGCCTGAATATATTTCTGCATTATGTGAAAATGTGGAAAAATACTGGAAAGTACATGGCCGTGGCGACCGCTTGCTGCTGTCGTTCCACGGCATTCCCGAACGTTACGTGCGCGCTGGCGATCCGTACCTGGATCAATGCCAGACTACGACGCGGTTATTGCGCGAGCGGCTGAATCTTGACGAACATGGGTTAACTATCGCGTTTCAATCGCGCGTCGGGCGCGAACGCTGGCTTGCGCCGTATACGGATCAGGTATTGACGCAGTTTGCCGTCGATGGCATTCGCCATGTGCAAGTGCTGTGTCCCGGATTCGCCGTCGACTGTCTGGAAACGCTCGAAGAGATCGCCATTCGCGGCCGCGATCAATTTCTCGCCGCCGGCGGTGAG
The DNA here is from genome assembly GCA_025451955.1 of Rudaea sp. GTDB lineage: Bacteria > Pseudomonadota > Gammaproteobacteria > Xanthomonadales > Rhodanobacteraceae > Rudaea. The sequence goes on from JANWJJ010000011.1 coordinate 13,554, forward strand.
CGCCTGGATTATATTCCCGCGCTGAACGACAACGAGTCGCAGGTGCGGCTTTTACGCGGCTTGATCGAGCGCCATACTCAAGGCTGGCCGGATGGCGAAGACCCTGCCGGTACGTGAGATCGAGGTTGCGTTGCCGCATCTGCGGCTGGCCGCGCGCGCCTGGGGCGATCCTGCGCTGCCGCGATTGCTGGCCGTGCATGGCTGGCTCGACAACGCCGCATCGTTCGACCGCCTGGCGCCGCTGCTTTGTCAACATTTCCACATTGTTGCCATCGACCTGCCTGGCCACGGCCGTTCCGGCTGGCGCGCACCGGGCGCCTGGTATCACTTTGTGGATTCACCGGGCGATCTGCTCGCTGTCGCAGACGCGCTCGGCTGGGAACGCTTCAGCCTGCTTGGGCATTCGCTCGGTGGCGCCATCGCCAGCGTTTTCGCGGCGGCATGTCCACAACGTGTGGAGCACTTGTTGCTGATCGAGGCGCTCGGGCCGCTTGCCGCCGAGACGGGACAGTCGCTGGTGCAATTGCAGCGCGCCTTGGCCGAGCGCCGCGATGTCGTTGCCAAGGCCTTGCGTGTATTTGCCGACGAAAACGAAGCGATCGCAGCACGGATGAAAGCGAATGGGCTGTCGCGCGATGCAGCGACTGCGCTCGTCGCCCGCGGACTAAAGCCGGTGCCGGGCGGATTCAATTGGTCGTCGGATCCGCGCCTGACCCTGGCTTCGCCGCAACGCTATACCGAAGATCAGATTCTGGCGATATTGTGTGGTATCCACGTGCCGGCGTTGCTGATTCTGGCGCAGCCCGAAGCGCCGTATTTGCGACGCGAGATGATCGAACGCCGTATCGCTCAAGTCGCGGATATCCATGTCGTCCGCTTGCACGGAAGTCATCATCTGCATCTGGAAGATCCGCAGCCAGTGGCGGATGCGATCCTCGATTTCGTTGCGTCGAGGATTATTCCTGGATCAAGCGTGCCAGTTCCGCCTTGAGTGCGTGGCCGCTGGCTTTGAGCCAGTCGCGCTGGGTTTGCCAATCCGGATACAGCGAACCGACCAGGGCCCAGAAGCGCGGCGAGTGATCGCGGATGCGCAGATGACACAGTTCGTGCACGACCACGTAACGCAGCGCATCCAGCGGTGCCAGCGCCAGCGCAAGATCGAGCGTGACCCAGTCGCGCGTATCCAGGCTGCCCCACAGACTTTTCAGTGGTTTGACCCGCACGCCATTCGGTGCGCGGCCGAGTTCGGCGGTGTAACGCGCGAGATAGCGCGAAACATCGCGACGAATCTGCGCCTGCAGAAAGGAATGCAGCAGCGCGCGCGCTGCCCCCAGCGTTTGCTTGTTGTGCGGTTTGGGCAGCGACAAGATCAAGCGGTCGGCATCGAGTTCCACGCGCGGATAGGCGCCATCGCGCCATTGCAGGCGCGTGGTTTCACCGCGCAGTGGAATGAGCGTTGGCACGCCGGCCTTGAGCCGTGGCGGGCCGGATTCGTCGAACTTGAGTTCGCCGAGTTTGCGTTCCAGCCAGCTGACGTGTTTGCGCAGAAACGCAAACACCTGCGCCGGATGGGTACCTTCGGGGTACGACACCTGTGCGCCACCGGACGTGACGGTCAGGCGCAGCCGGCGCGCGCGCGGATGGGCGCGGCGCAACACCTTGATGGTCTCGCCATCGGGGGTGGCCAGCTCCAGATAATTGTTTTCCGCGACGGTCATGATCTTTGTCCAGCCCCGGGCGTTGCGGCTTATTTCTTGTCGTTCGGCCGGGGCAAGCCGAACCAGCCCTCGAATTTCGCCAGCAGACGTTCCAGTTCCAGCGTCATCAGGGCGAACTGTGCATCCAGTTCGGCGATCGCCGAGTCGCGTTCGGTTTCGCCGAGTTCGTCCTGCACCTGATCCAGAAACCGCAGCTTGCGCACGGTGAGATCCTCGCCGAGCGTAAAACTGATGCGGTCCTCGAAAACCAGGCCGAGTTGAAACACCTGCTTGCCTGACTTTAGATGCTCGCGCACCTCGTCGGTTTCAAGGTCCTGGCGGCGGCAGCGCACGCTGGCGCCGGTTTCGGCCGGATCGCGCAGCTCGCATTCGTCGCCCAGACCCAAGCCTTCGGGTAGCTTGCCACGGATCAGCCAGTCCGTCATCAAGGCACGTGGGGATTCTTCCGCCGCCATCGGCACGGCGGGAAAGCTGCCGAGGGCTTCGCGCAACTGGCTGACGGCGGCTTCGGCATTTTTGCGACTGGCCGTATCCAGGGCAAACCAGCCACTTTTAACGGCAAGATAGCCGCATGTTCGCGACAACTGAGTAAACGCGCGCGGCAATAAATCGGTCAAAATCTCGTCCTTGAGTCGTTTACGCTCTTTCGAGCCAATCTTGCGACCCTCTTTTTCGACGATTTTCTGCAAACGTGCTGCCAATTCTTCATTAACTACCGAATTTGGCAGCAAACGATCCTCGCTAGCCATCGTCAGCAATGCGTAATCACCGACGCGGTGGACCAGGGTTTCTTCAGTCCGGCCATAGGGCGAGATAAACCCGTGCGTGGCCAGTTCCAGCGGCCCACAAGGGCGCAGACGTTGGGCGTCGAGCTTGGCGTCGAGGGATTTCAGGGATTTGGCGACCCCTTCGGAAAACCGGAACAAGGTGAGATTGCGAAACCACATGGTGTCGGCCCAGGCTGAGGAATCGGATGGATGCGGGCGGCGGGAACTACCGGCCGCGAAGAATGACGCGATCGGGCAGCGGCAAGTCACCATTGTAAGCGAATGCGTTTGCTACTCGAAGCGATTGCTCGACTCGCACGTCACCATCCAGCGGCGGTAGACTCGCACACCGTCCGTAAGGTGCAGGCTGTGAGCGACGAACCCGCAGAAATCGCACGTCAACTGGTTGATCTGCGCATCGAGCATCGCGATCTCGACGCCGCCATCGCGCGCCTGTCGAGCGATGCGCGCGGCGACGAATTGCAACTGCGGCGATTGAAGAAGCGCAAGCTGAAGCTCAAGGACACGATCGCGCGGCTGGAGAGCAAGCTGATCCCGGATCTGGATGCCTAATCTTTGCGATCATCCTTGATCGCGAGAATCACGAAGCGGTCATCCTGACCGGACTTTTCAATTCGTGATTATTCCGACGAGGCAGAATTTTCTGCTGCAATACTTTCGCGGCGCTCCGGCGTGAGTTTCAGAATGCCGTGGCGGATCTCGCGGCTCAGAATCAGCTTGGCGTCGCGGGTGACGGCTTCCAGCGCGCTGTCGAAATCGAGTTTGCCGGATTCGTCAGCCCAGACCACCTTGCGTTCGCGCAGCATCTGGATGAAACCGCGGAACAGGGATTTGTCGAAGAACTCCGGCGCGTTGAGTTCGTGCAGCAGGCTCAGGCGCTGCGCCGTCAGCGTGCACAGGTTTTCGAGTTCGCTGGCGCTGAGTGTGCGCGGGCCGCTGCGCACCAGGGCGGCAATGGCGATGTAGTAACGCTCGAACGCCTGCAACATGCTGTGTGCGATCGTGCGCAATTGGTAGGCCGCGTCGCTCTGGCCGGGTTCGCGGCCGAGAATGCGGCCGTCGGCGGAAGGTTCGAGCAAGCCGCGGGCGACAAAGAAACCGATGGTCGCCTCGATCTGTGCGGCGAAGCCGTCTTCGTCCCACGGCAAAAACAGTTCGGCCTGGATGAAGGGATAGATCATGCGGCCCAGCCGCAGGATCGAGGCGCGCGCCATGCGCCGGTTGTTGAGGAAACAGCACGCTACCCAAGCTGCCGTCGCAAACAGGTGCAGCACGTTATTGCGGAAATACGAAAGCAGCACGCCGGATTTGCCCTCGCACACCAGCACGTCGCCCAGCGGATGCGCGATGCGCTGGATTGCCTGCATTTTTTCGCCGTAAGCGATGATCTCCGCTGCGCTCAGCTCGGTGATGCTGACGCGATCCGAATACGGCAGTGCATTAAGAAGCGCACGGTTGAGTTCGAGTTGCGCGAGCAAATCGGTTTCGGCCATCGCGTGCTTGGGCGTGGACAACAACGTCAGCGCCAGCAGGTTGATCGGATTGACATCGGTGGCGCGATTGATATTGATCAGGATGCGCTCGGACAGCGTGTCCACAGCGGGTTTCAGCCAGGCGGGCTTGGCGTCGGGACCGCCGGTGGCTTCGCGCCAGTCCGGCGCCAGTTCGTCGAGCAGCGGATTCAGAAACACCGGTTCGCCGAAACTCACCGCCACCTTGCCGTAGCGTTTGCGCAGCACGCCGAACGCGCGCAGCACGCCGAGCAGCGATTCCTTCTGTTTCGGTTTGCCCGACAGCTCGCCGATGTAGGAATCGCCTTCCATGATTTTTTCATAGCCGACATACACCGGCTGGAACATCACCGGCCGGCGCGATTCGCGCAGGAAACTGCGCAAGGTCATCGCCAGCATGCCGCCGCGCGGCGCCAGCAGGCGCCCGGTGCGCGAGCGTCCGCCCTCGATGAAATATTCGATGGATACGCCGCGCGCGAACAACTGGCTCAGGTATTCGCGGAACACGGTCGAATACAGCGGATCGCCCTTGAAACTGCGGCGCATGAAGAACGCACCGCCGCGGCGCAGGATCGGGCCGATCACCGGCAGATTCAGATTGATCCCGGCGGCGATATGCGGCACCACGAATCCGTTCTGGAACAATAGCCACGACAGCAGCAGATAATCGATATGACTGCGATGACAGGGCACGTAGATGATTTCGTGTCCGGGCGCGGCTTCGCGCAGTTTGTCGAAATGGCGCATGCGCACGCCGTCGTAAATCTTGTTCCAGAATCCAATCAGCAAAAACGAAATCGAACGCACCACCGGATGCGACAAGTCCGCGGCAATTTCCCAGGCAAAGCCGCGCGCCTTGGCGGTGGCCTTGTCGGTGCTCACCGATTCCTTGCTCGCGGCCGTGGCGATGGCTGCGCGCACCGGTTCGGCATTCAGCACCGCGTCGATCAGGGTGCGCCGATGCGAAAGGTCCGGCCCGATCACCATCGCGCGGATGCGCTGGAAATGCACGCGCAGCACGCGAGAGAGTTTGCGCAGCGTGTTCGCCGCATCGCGTTCGTCGACGAGCATCTGCCGCAGCGATATCGGTTTGGAGAATTGCACGATCGTGCCGCGGCCGTTCAGCAGCAGGGACAGCAGACGGCGGAAGCGCCCGACCACGACCCAGTTTTCCGAAAACAGCACGCGGAACCAGCCGCTCTGGCGATCCGGCGCGCGGCCGACGAAGATCGATACCGGCACCAGTTGCAGATCCAGATCCGGATGTGCGCGCACGCTGTCGAGCAATTGCGCCAGGGTTTCGGAATGCGTGCGTGCACGCGGCCGCTGGAACATCGAGCCTTCGCGCCGCGACAGCGCGAACATCGCGCGCTTCTTGTGTAGATCGGCCAGCGTCAGCGGTTGCAGCGGTTCGGGCAGGCCGGCTTCGCGGCAGGCTTGTTCCAGGATCAGGGTGTCGGACAGGCCATAACGTTCGGTGACGTAGCACACCGGCAAGGCCGGATCGATCTGGGTGGCCGGATGTTCCGGGTCGCGCCGGATACGCAGCCACGGTTCGATCACGGCGCCGAGCGTGCGCAGCCACCACGGCGCGCGCGTTGCCGCCGCAGTCGTCGGTGCAGGGGATAGCGGTTGGTCCATCGGCCGATTGTAACGGTAGCGGGGTTGCGGAAACGTTTTATGCACTTTAGAAACGACTACGCCCGCACGAGGCGGGCGTAGTACGGGCGGACTGCGTGTCCGCGATGGTTGCGGCTTACTTGCCGGCAGCGGCATCGGCCTGTGCGCCAGATGTTGCCGGCGCGGCCGCCTTGGCCAGGTCTTCCTGTTGCTTCTTCTTCCACTGCTCGAGCGCCTGCTTGCCGTACCACTTGCCGTCGACGCGGACCAGATCGCTGTCGGTGGTGAACGGCTGATCGAAGGCGGTGTAGGTGACTTTTACCTTGGCGGTATCGCCGGTGGTGGCAACGGTTTCGGCCTTGACCGAATCCAGCGCCTTGTCCATGTTCAGACCGTAAACGGCAAATACCTGCTTGACGCCGCCGAGCATGATGCCGGCTTTCTGCATGGCCTGATCGTAGCTCAGTGCGCGTGCTTCATCGACCGACTTCAGATTCAGCGCGCGCGCGGTCTTGCAGATCACCGCAATCGCGCTCTTGATCAGCGCCGGGTCGGTGAATTTCACCGAGCCTGCCCACTTCGCCGTCGCCGCCAGCAGGGCTTCGGCCTGGGTCTTCTGCGCGTCGGTCATGTCCTTGTTCTGCTGGATCGCACTCTGGGCGAAACTTTGTCCCATCGCGATCATCATCGGCATTTGTTGCGCGGTCTTTGCGTCGAATTCCTTCAATTGCGGTTCAATCTCGGCGTACATTTTCGCTTCGGCATCCGGCGCGGTCAGCTTGGTCATGTTGTCGGCAAACTGTTTGCGCTCCTCATCCGTGACCGGGTCCTTGGTCATGTCGTTGTGCCACTCAGTCTTGATCTTGGCCACTTCGGCAGCAGGCAAGGCATTGTCGAGCAGGGCCGCGACATTGTTGTTGCGCAACGCGCTGACCGAAGCGCTGATCGCGCCATCGGGCGTACTCGGGGCGACGATCGCCGCGGGCGTGGCGCTGCCGGTGGAGCTTTGCTGATTGCAGCCGACGCCGGCGGCGGCCAGTGCCGTAAGCAGGGCGATGCGGACGAGTTTGTTGGACATGATATTCCCCAGAGTGAACAGGAAGTGCTGCGGGACGGCCACTCTAGTGAGCGGCCCCGAGGTTGGCAAGAGCGTCGCGTCGCCCGGTTAAGCGGCGTTCAATTGTCGCGCAAGGCCGCGTGTTTGGCCGCACGCGGATCGCCGCGCAGCTTGGCGTCGGGGCCGTGTTTTGTCACCGCGGTTTCCCACGAGCCGTACTCCGGATTCGGTAGGGCAAACCAGCGCTCGCCGAACCAGTCGAGGTAGGGTTTTGCCCGCTCGGTGCGCGTCGCGTTGTCGGCGTCGGCGCCGTCGATGAAATCGCCCAGTTGATCGCCAAACATCTGCAACACACGGTAATGCGCGGCGATGAATTTGCGCCGGCAGCCCTTGTTGCCGCCGTGCGCCACGCAGCCGGGCGTGTTCGCGCCCTTGCCGAGCACGGTCTGCACACCGTCGGCGAGCGGGAATCCCTGCGCGGCGAGATTCTCGCTCGTCGCTGCCGTCATCGATTCATCGCGATTGGTCAGATAGAACAGGGTCACGCCGTGCGCGGCGGCGAACGTGGCAAATTCCAGTGCGCCCGGCAAAGCGTGCGCAGATTTCTGCGCGACCCAGGCGTTCCACGCGGCCTCGTTGAAATCGCTGTTGTCGCGGATCATGCGTGCCTCGAACGGCGTGTTGTCGAGCACGGTTTCGTCGACATCGACGATCACCGCTGTGGGTAGTTTTGCGGCAGCGTTGCTGCGCTCGCCGTGCGGCAAGGCGTCCCATGTCGGATCGGCCAGCGCCTGCAGCAGTTTCGCTTGCGCGGTCCGGTAGATCTCGCTGTAGACAAGTTCGTGTTCGATGGCCGTCTGCGTCCACACCACGGCATTGAGACGATCGTCGCCGGCGTACTTGGCACTGGACGATGCACCGGAATAAATCGCGGGCTTGGGTGCGGGTGCGTTGACGCAGGCAGCGAGTGCAACTGCGGCGGCCAGGATGATGCTGAGTCGATGGCGCATGGAATTCTCCTTACACGTTGCGATGGTACGTCGTCTCAATCCGCCAGCAAACTGGCCAGCCGCGCGATATGCGACGACGCCAGTTCGCGTTTGGATTCCGCATCCTGTTCGGCGTCGCGTCCGTCCCAGTGCAGATCGTCCGGCGGCAATTCGGCGAGGAACCGGCTCGGCTCGTTGGCCACGATTTGGCCGTAGCGGCGCGAGCGCGCGGCGTAGCTCAAGCACAGACGTTCGCGCGCGCGGGTGATGCCGACATAGAGCAGGCGGCGTTCTTCGTCGAGCCGGCCCTCGTCGATACCGGCGGCATGCGGCAAGGTGCCGTCCTCGACGCCGACGATGGCGACAAAACGAAATTCCAGTCCCTTGGCCGAATGCAAGGTCATCAGTCGCACCGAATTGCCGGCATCGTCGCGGTCGGCATGCGTGAGCAAGGCAAGTTGTGCGGCGAGATCGCCGGCGCGCGCGCCGTCCTTTTGCATCGCGCGGAACCAGTCGGCCAGTTCGCGCAGATTCTCCAGACGCCGGGCCAGCACGGCTTCGTCTTTCGTCTCGCTGCGCAGGTGTTCGGCAAAGGCCGTTCGGCGCACGATTTCATCGACCAGATCCGCGGCCGTCATCCGCCGCGAGGCGTTGCCAAGTTCGTCGATCAAGGCGGCGAAACCGGCCAGTGCGGAGGCCGGACGCGGCGCAAGTTGTGCGAGCGCGGCATCGCTGTGCGCCGCGCGCAGCATCGCCACATGCCGCGATTGCGCCGCGAGTCCGAGTTTTTCCAGCGAGGTTGCGCCGATTTCGCGCCGCGGCACATTGGCGATGCGCAGAAACGCGGCATCGTCGTCGGGGTTGGCGATCAGGCGCAAGTACGCGAGCACGTCCTTGACCTCGGTGCGCTCGAGAAACGCGGTGCCGCCGGTCAGGTGATACGGCACGCGCGCCAGGCGCAGCGCTTTCTCCAACGGCCGCGACTGATGATTGCCGCGATACAGCACCGCGAACTCGTGCCACGGCGCCTTGTGCGTTTGCTGCTGATGCGCGATTTCGGCGGCGACGCGCTCGGCTTCGTGTTCGTCATCGCGGCAGACCAGCACGCGCAACGGCGCGCCTTCACCGTGTTCGCTCCACAATTTCTTTTCGTATACATGTGGATTATGTTGGATCAGGGCATTTGCGGCGCGCAAAATGCGCCGGCTGCAACGGTAGTTCTGTTCCAGCTTGATCACCTTGAGCGCCGGATAATCGCGCGCCAATTCGTCGAGATTGCCCGGATTCGCGCCGCGCCAGGCGTAGATCGATTGATCGTCGTCACCGACCGTAGTCAGCGCGCCGCGCGCGCCGGCGAGATGTTTCAGCAGGCGGTACTGGGCGTCGTTCGTATCCTGGTATTCGTCGACCAGCAGATAGCGGATGCGTTCCTGCCACGCGGTGCGAGTTTCTGCATCGGTTTCCAGCAAGGCCAGCGGCAGACGGATCAGATCGTCGAAATCCACCGCGTTGAACGCGGTCAGGCGCTTCTGATAAATTGTATACAATTGCGCCGCTTCGTGTTCGCGCGCGCCGCGCGCGGCCGCCAGCGCCTGTTCCGGCGTCAGGCCGTTGCCTTTGGCCGTCGACAGCAGATGACGCAGTCCGAACAATTGATCGGGTTTCGCCGCTTTCGGCGCCAGATCCTTGACGATGGCGGCACTGTCGTCGGCATCAAGCAGGGAAAACCCGCGTTTGAGTCCGAGTTTGGCATGCTCGATTTGCAGGAATTTCAGGCCCAGCGCGTGGAAGGTGCAGACGTTCAATTCCTGGGCCGACTCGCCCTTGACCAGGCGTGCGACGCGTTCGCGCATTTCGCGCGCGGCCTTGTTGGTGAAGGTGATTGCGGCAATCTTGCCAGGCGCCAGATGCTTGCGCGCGACCAGATACGCGATCTTTTCCACGATCACACGGGTCTTGCCCGACCCGGCGCCAGCGAGCACCAGCAGCGGGCCTTCGGTGTATTCCACCGCGGCGCGTTGTTGCGGATTCAGGCTCATGGCGGCGCGCACGGGAGGGGCGCGCATTGTAACCGGCGCGCGCGTCAGGCAACGCGCGCGATGTCGCCGCTCACTTCGCCAGCGCCGTCGATGCACAGATGCGGCAGGCCCAGTTCGTGCAGATACGCGCTGCCATGCTGGCTACCCATCAGCATTGCCAATGTCGCTGCGGCGCCGGCGACCAGACAGGAATCGGCGACCACGCTGACGCTGGCGAAACTCGTCACCGGATAACCCGTGCGCGGGTCGACGATATGCGAATAGCGGCGACCGTCGACGATCAAGGCGCGTTCGTAATCGCCGCTGGTGGCGAGTCCGCCGCGTGGCAGTTCGATACGCGCGGCGCTGCGTCCCGGTGCGCGCGGTGCCTTGATGCCGACGATCCACGCCGCGCCGTTGCAATGCGGACCGATCAGGGCCAGATCGCCGCCGAGATCGACGACGCCGGATTGCACGCCGGCTTCGCGGCACAATTGGGCGCAACGATCCGCGGCATATTCCTTGACCACGCCGCCGAGATCCAGACGCATGCCGGGCAGCGTCAACCGCAGTCGCGGACGCTGCCATTCGACGCGGTGCCAGCCGGTGCTGCGCAGTGCTTGGGTGATTTGCGCGGGCGCCGGAAGTTGCCCGCTTTGCGCATCCCACAGTCGTGTCAACGCGCCGGCCGTGATGTCGAACAGGCCCGCACTTTGGCGATGCAGCTCGGCGGCAAAATCAAGCAGATGCGCGGTTTCGTCGTCGACCTCGACAACCTCGCCCGTGCTCGCCGCGATGTGCGCAATCAGGCTGTCGTCACGGTAATGCGAGTATTTGCGATCCAGCCGCTCGGCTTCGGCCAGCGTGGCGGCGAGTGCGCGCTGCGCATCGGCTTGCGCATCCGTTTCCAGATGCAGCGCGCAGGGACATCCCATTGTGGAAAAGTGGAAATCGAACGCGGGCACGTTCAGTCGAAGTGGTAGTCGAGTCCGGCGAATAGTCGCACGAAACTTACCGTGGACGGATCCGCCAGATCGGTGCCGCCGATCGCGTAGCCGGTTGTCGCGCGGTAACGCTCGGCGCCGGCGCTGAATTCCCAGTGGCCGAAGCGTTTGCGCAGGTTCAGATTCGCCGAGAGCGCACCGAATCCGCCCAGACGGTAATCGCTGGAAAAATACTGGCCGCTGTCGGCGTTGAAGAACGGCGCGTAGAAGCGCGCTCGATTCTGGCTGTAGTAGCGCAGTCCCGGCACCAGTTGCCAGCCATCGCGCAAACCCTGATACCAGGCCAATTCCAGGGTCAGCGAACGCTGGCCCCAACTGTTCCACGCCACACGCGAATCGGCGTGCAGTGACGCGCTCGCCGTCGCCGCATAGCGATAGCGCAGCAACCACGCGGCTTCCGTACGTCGATTCGGGCGTGTGTCGTTGAGCAGGCTGTCGCCTACCGCCACCTGCTTGTACGGATCGGACAGATAGCCGCTCTGGTAGTTGAGCTGGATGCCGCTTTCCAGCGCCGTGGATTTATTCAGCACCCAGCTCAAGCTGCCGAACGTCGACAGCGTATTTTTTTCCGCATGTACGATGCGCGCGTAGAGCAGCGCGTCGGTCGGCTCGATGATGTCGTGGGAAAAGCTGCCGCCGAAGCCGAGCGTGAGCGCGGAATTCAGCGGCACCGTCTGCTGGGCGCCGAGGGCGGTGGCGCGGTAGTCGCGTTCCTGCGAATACGAGGCGTCGACCGTGCTGGTGGAATTGCCACCGGCGTCGTGGGTCAGCGACGCGTCGACGGCGGTGCGATGATCGTGGATCGTGGCGCCGCTCAAGACCTGGACCGGCCGGTTGTCCGGCCCCCGCACCACGTACCAGGGCGAAGACCCGCTCATCACTTCGTGGGTAGCGTCGAAGCTCAAGGTATTGCGGCCGCCGATCGCCGTGGTTAGCGAGAACTGCTGTGAATCGACATGATAGCGACGCGGATCGCCAAGCACGGCCTGGCTGGAAAGCGCGTCTTCGTCGTAGACGTTGAAGCGATAGCCGACGCCCAGGTTGGAGCCGGTTTCGTCGGCGTGCGCGCAAGTATGTCCGACCAGCGCGGCCGAGGCGGTGAGCAGCAGACTGAGCGAAGAGGATTTGCCGGCCGCCATCAATTGCACCCGCAACCGCCGCCCGCGGCGCCAATTTCGCCGCTGGTGCCTTCCTTGCTGAAATACGCATGATTGGTCATCGCCGCTTGCAGCGGATCCGGGTCCCAGCGCATGTCCCAGCGCGCCAGCCGCCCGCGTTCCCAGGGTTGCACCGGCGTCGTGGCGCAGCCGGCGAGCAGGACGAGCGCGCCGAGTATCAGGGCTGGACGCAGCCACCGAATCGGACGGTCAGGGCGCATGCGTGGGCTTTCCGATCAGCGCGGCGATTTCGTGGCGCAACGCGTCGATGTCCTTCGGTTCGAAGCCGATGTGGCGTTCGCGCACGACACCGTGCTGGTCGATCAGGTATGACGACGGCATGCCCTTGAGGCCAAATGCCTTGGCCACGTCGCCTTGTGGATTTTGCAGCGTCGTATACTTCACCGGATGCTCGGCGAGAAAAGTCCTGGCGTCGGCGCTGTCTTCATCCAGATTTACCGCAAGGATATCGAAATCGTCGGCTGAGAATTCCGCGCGCAGCTTGTCGTACAGAGGCAGCGATTGCCGGCACGGGCCACACCACGACGCCCAGAAATCCACCAACACGACCTTGCCTTTGTAATCGGCCAGCGCAACGGGGTTCGCCGTTGCGAACGGCGCCAAGCGGAAACCCGGCGCGACAGCACCGGGTTCCACCGCGAAGCTTGCGCTGGCGGCGGCCAGCAGGACCGCCGCCAGCGCGCTGCGCCAGCCTATTGCGGACATGTGGTGCCTGCGATTTGGGTGAGCCGGACGATGGGCAAGGTTCCACTGCCGTAGCCGGGCAGGGTGGAAATCCAACTGACGCTGCCGTTGTTACAATCGCTGAAGCTGAAGGTCA
>JANWJJ010000012.1 GCA_025451955.1 Rudaea sp.
ATCGGTCGTAGCCACGCCTGCATGGGCGACATGGCGTCGGTTGGGCTCAACGCGAACGGAGTAGATTCGGCCCGAGGCGCTGCCGGCGGCGATAACGCTGGCGGTGCCCGCTGCGTGCTGCGATACTTCCGATACCTGTATCCCGACCGCGCAACGCCACATACGCGCCCGAATTTTCCACAGTAGACGCTTGCATGTCCCGACCTTCATCGCTCGATCATGAGCAATTGCTCGCCTGCGCCCGCGGCGAGATGTTCGGCCCCGGCAATGCGCGCTTGCCGGCGCCGCCGATGCTGATGTTCGATCGCATCACCCGCATCGACGAACACGGTGGCGCATTCGGCAAGGGCATGCTGCATGCAGAACTCGATATCCGCCCGGATTTGTGGTTTTTCGGCTGCCATTTTATTGGCGATCCGGTCATGCCTGGTTGCCTTGGACTGGATGCGTTGTGGCAACTCACCGGATTCTATCTGCCGTGGCTGGGCGAGCCGGGACGTGGCCGCGCGCTCGGCGTGGGCGAAGTGAAGTTCAGCGGCCAGGTGTTGCCGAGCGTCAAACTCGTGCGCTATGAAATCGACATCCGCCGCGTGATGCGCGGCAAGCTTGCGCTGGTGATCGCCAACGGTCGCGTGTTTGCCGACGACCGCGAAATCTACGCGGCCGAGAATCTGCGCGTGGCCCTGTTCCAATCCACGGAGAGCTTCTGATGCGTCGCGTCGTGGTTACCGGCATGGGCATCGTGTCGTGTCTTGGCGACATGGCCGCGAGCGTATCGGACGCGCTGCGCGAAATGCGCAGCGGTATCCAGCTGGTGCCGGATTTTGTGGCGCACGGTCTGCGCAGCCACGTCGCCGGCGTGCCGCAGATCGATCTCGACGCCGTCATCGACCGCAAGCTGAAACGCTTCATGGGCGACGCGGCCGCTTATGCCTATGTCGCGATGCGCGCAGCCATCGCCGATGCGGGATTGGCGATCGAGCAAATTCGCCATCCGCGCAGTGGCGTGATTGCTGGTTCCGGCGGCGGTTCGCCGCAATGGCAGATAGCCACCGGCGAATTGCTGCGTGAGAAAGGCGTGCGCCGGATCGGCCCGTACATGGTGCCACGCACGATGTGTTCCACGGTATCGGCGACGCTGGCAACAGCGTTCGGCATACTCGGTCTGAGTTATTCGATTGCCGCGGCCTGCGCCACGTCCGCGCATTGCATCGGCGCCGCGGCGGATCTGATCCGTCACGGCGCGCAGGATGTGATGTTTGCCGGCGGCGGCGAAGAAGTTCACTGGGGCATGACGGCGCAGTTCGACGCGATGGGCGCTCTGTCCACCGCGCGCAACGATACGCCGCATGCGTCATCGCGTCCTTACGATGCCAGCCGCGACGGCTTCGTCATCGCCGGCGGCGGTGGCATTCTGGTGCTGGAAGAATACAAACACGCCAAGGCGCGCGGCGCACGCATCCACGCCGAACTGGTCGGTTACGGCGTCACGTCTGACGGCGCCGACATGGTCGCGCCGACCGGCGAGGGCGCAGTGCGCTGCATGCAGATGGCAATGCGCGATGTCGCTGGCCCGATCGACTACATCAACACCCACGGCACCGCCACACCGGTCGGCGACATCGTCGAATTGCAGGCGCTGCGCGAAGTCTTCGGCGACGCCATGCCGCCGCTTTCATCGACCAAGGCGCTGACCGGCCACTCGCTCGGCGCCGCCAGCGTGCACGAGGCGATCTACAGCCTGCTGATGCTCAACGAAGGCTTCGTCGCCGGTTCGGCCAACATCGACGAACTCGATCCGCGCGCCGAAGGTTTCCCGATCCTGCGCGCAAGCCGCGAAGCGAAATTGAACACCGTGATGTCGAACAGCTTTGGTTTCGGCGGCACGAACGGAACGCTGGTGTTCAAGCGAGTGTAAGGCGCTGGCTGGATTGGTTCGCGCCCAGATTTATTACTCATGCAAGATGCCATGCGCCAGCCGGCGCAGAGCAGGTACATCAAGCAATTCGATGTCGCGGCCGTCGACGTGGATCAGGTGTTGATCCTGAAAGCGCCGCAGCACGCGGCTGACGGTTTCGGCGGCCAGACGCAGGTAATTGGCGATATCGGCACGCGCCATCGTCAGCCGGAATGCAGTGGCCGAGAAGCCGCGCGCGGCGTAGCGCTTGGCCAGACCGAGCAGAAACGCGGCCAGGCGCTCGTCGGCGGACCAGTCGCCGGCCAGTTGCGTGGCGCGGCCGATATCGGCGCTGAGCAGGCGGAACAATTCCTGTTGCACGTCGGGAATTTTCGTCGCCAGCGTCGCCAGCGCGGGAAACGAAAACCGGCACACGTACACGGTATCGAGCGCGATCGCGTCGCAGGGATACTTGGCCGGATGGATCGCGTTCAGGCCGATCATCTCGCCGGGCAAGTGGAAACCCAGCACTTGTTCGCGGCCCTCGTCGTCGATCACGCGCGTTTTCACCATGCCGGCGCGCACGGCGTAGATGGCGCCGAAGCGTTCGTTGATGCGGAAAATCGCGTCGCCTTCGTGATACGGCCCGGCATGCTCGACCAGCATGTGCAGCTCGTGCAGATCGAGCTTGCCCAGACCTTCCGCGGCGCAGACCCGGCCGAACGCGCAGGTGGAGCAGAAGTGCGCCTCGTCGCCGTCGTCGGCAATCGGGTTGGGTGCCGTCGATTCGTCGCTGCGCATCATTTCGGTCATCATTTCAGTCATCATCCCGCACCATCCAGGCGCTGTCGATAGGCTGCCATCGCGGCCGCGCCAAAGCAGCAAAAGACCACGCGCTCCGGCGGCGTATCGCTGCGCAGGAAGGCGCGCACTTCACTCACGGCAATCATCACTGCGCGATCCAGCGGATAACCGAACACGCCGCAACTGATGGCCGGGAACGCGATGCTGCGCACGCCGTTGTCGCGCGCCAGACGCAGCGATTCGCGATAGCAACTGGCCAGCAATTCCGGTTCGCCACTGTCGCCGCCATGCCAGACCGGGCCGACGGTGTGGATCACGTATTGCGCCGGCAACCGGAATCCCGGCGTGATGCGTGCCTGTCCGATCGGACAACGCAGGTTCGGCCGCACCTGCGGCAAGGCCCGGCACGCGGCGAGCAGCTCGGAGCCGGCGGCGCGGTGGATGGCGCCATCGACGCCTCCTCCGCCCAACAATGTCTCATTCGCGGCGTTGACGATGGCATCGACATTCAGTGTGGTGATGTCGGTTTCGACGGCTTCGATGCGCATTGGCGGCTCCCGGTCGAATTTATTGAACCACAGGGTATTGAAATATAGTTGCCTAGGATATAATATCCACAGTCAATTATGGCCCAGACAGCTAAAACCAGCTTCGGATTCCTCGTCACCGATGTTACCCGGTTGATGCGCAAGCATTTCGACCGGCGCGCGGTGCGTTTCAATCTGACCCGCGCGCAATGGCGGGCGCTCAAGCGCCTGTCGCACAGCGAAGGCATGCGCCAGAACGAGTTGGCCGAGCATCTGGAGATGGAGCCGATCGCCATTGGTCGCGTAATCGATCGCCTGCAGAAAGCCGGGTTCGTCGAGCGCCGCGCGGATCCGGCCGACCGCCGTGCCTGGCGCCTGCATCTGACTGCGCAGGCGCACGCCGTGGTCGACGACATGGAACAGATTTCCAGCGAACTCTTCCGCAATGCGCAACGCGGCATCTCCGCGGCCGACATGAAAACCATGATCGACGTGCTCGGACGGATGAAAGACAACCTCAACGCGCTCGACAGCGCGAACCCATGATGGAGAAACGGCCATGACCGACAAACAATTCGGCGCCCCGCCGGCGTTGGCGCCGGAAAAGAAAGTGCGCAAAAAGACAAATGTTGCATTGTGGATTATCGGTCCGGCACTGGTGCTCGGCATCGGTGGCTACATGTACCTGACTTCGGGACGTTACGTTTCCACCGACAATGCCTATATCCAGGGCGATCGTGTCAGCATCGCGCCGCAGATCAGTGGGCGCGTGACCGAAGTTCTGGTGCGCGAGAATCAGGCGGTGAAAAAAGGCGACGTGCTGTTCCGCATCGATTCGCAGCCGCTGGAAATCGCCACGGCGCGGATGCAGGCGCAGGTCGAATCGATCCACAGTCTGCTCGACGCGGCGCGCGCCGGTTATGCGGCGGCCCAGGCCAATCTGCGTTCCGCTGAAGAGGCGTTGCGCGTGGACGAACGCCAGTACCAGCGCATGAAGGACTTGCGCGTCAAGGGTCTGGTGGCGCAGAAGGATCTCGACGACGCGGCCAATACTTTTGCCGATGCGCGCGGCAAGCGCGATTCGGATGTGGCGGCGCTGTCCAAGGCCAAGGGCTTGCTCGGCGGTCTGCCGGATACGCCCGACGAAAAGCTCGCCGGCTTCAAGCTCGCGCAGGCGCAGTACGATCAGACCAAGCTGGATCTGGAACACGCCACCGTGCGTGCGCCGATCGACGGCGTGATCGGCAAGATGAATCTGCAACCGGGTGATTTCCTCACCATCGGTCAGCCGGCGATGCCGCTGGTATCGGCAAGCAAGCTGTGGGTGGACGCGAATTTCAAGGAAACCGATCTGACCCACGTCGCGGTCGGCCAGCCGGCCACGCTCGAAGTCGACGCCTATCCCGGACGTAAATGGCAGGCACATGTGGCGTCGATCAGTCCGGCGTCGGGCGCGGAATTTTCCGTGCTGCCGGCGCAGAACGCCACCGGCAACTGGGTCAAGATCGTGCAACGTATTTCGGTGCGTCTGAATGTCGACGATCAGAACGATGGCCCGATCTTGCGTGCGGGCATGAGCGTCATCGTCGAAATCGATACCGGCAAGCAGAATTCGCTGCTGGGCCGGATCGAGGGCGCGCAGGCCGCGCCGCAAACCCGCGTGGCCTCGGCCAGCAACTGAGCTTCGCCGCATGAGTTCCGCCGCGTCCGGTCATCCTGCACTTGGTCATCGTGAAGTCGCCAACCGCGGCCTGTTGGTCGTGTCGGTGATGCTGGCGACCTTGATGCAGGCGCTGGATACCACCATCGCCAATGTCGCCTTGCCGAATATGCAGGGCTCGCTGTCGGCGACGCAGGATCAGATTTCCTGGGTGCTGACGTCATACATCGTTGCCGCGGCGATCGCCACGCCGGCGACCGGCTGGTTGTCCTCGGTGATGGGGCGCCGGCGTTTGCTGCTGCTGGCGATCGGCGGCTTCACGCTCGCTTCCGTGCTGTGTGCGATGGCCACGTCGATTGGCAGCATGGTGGTGTTTCGCCTGCTGCAAGGCCTGTTCGGTGCGGCCCTGGTGCCGGTGTCGCAATCGACCTTGCTCGATGTTTTCCCACGCGAGAAACACGGTGCGGCGATGGCGATGTGGGGCATGGGCGTGATGATCGGCCCGATCCTCGGACCGCCGCTCGGCGGCTGGCTGACCGACAGCTACAGTTGGCATTGGGTGTTCCTGATCAATGTGCCGATCGGCGCGCTCGGCCTGTTTGGCGTCGCCGCCAGCTTGCCAACCGATGAAACGAAACCGTCGCGCTTCGACTGGCGCGGTTTCGGTTTTCTCGCCGTCGGCATCGGCGCGTTGCAACTGCTGCTCGATCGCGGCGAATTGAAAGACTGGTTCAGTTCGTTCGAAATCCAGATCGAGGCCGCGCTGGCGTTCCTCGGTTTCTATCTGTACGTCGCGCACTGGTGGACCAGTCCGCGATCGTTCGTGAATCTGGGCCTGTTCAAGGATCGCAACTTCCTCGCCAGCAACGTCTTCATGTTCGTGCTCGGTGTGGTGCTGTTCGCGACGATGGCGCTGTTGCCGCCGTATCTGCAAACGCTGATGAATTATCCCGTGGTCACCACCGGCATCTTGATGGCGCCGCGCGGCGTCGGCACGCTGATCTCGATGATGCTGGTCGGGCGCCTGATGGCGCGCGGCGCGGATGCGCGGGCGCTGGCCGCCACCGGCATGGTGCTGACGGCGTACTCGCTGTGGCAGATGGTGCAATGGGGCGCGGATGTGCCGGCGGGCATGATCGTGTGGGCCGGCGTGGTTCAAGGCCTGGGTCTTGGCTTCGTGTTCGTGCCGATTTCCACGGTCGCCTATTCAACCCTGCCGATGGCGGCGCGTACCGAGGCCGCCGGTATCTTCAGCCTGACCCGCAATATTGGCGCCAGCGTCGGCATTTCCATCGTCATGACTCTGCTCACGCGCGGCACCCAGATCAATCATGCCGAGCTGGTCCAGCGCCTGACGCCGTTCGACGCCGGCGCGGCGCAGACGCTGGCGCATTTGCCATCGGTGACGAATCTGGCCATGCTCAACGCCGAAGTGACGCGGCAGGCATCGGCGATCGCGTTCCTCAACGATTACTGGCTGATGATGGTGATGACAATCGTGGCGATTCCGCTATTACTATTGTTGCGGCCGGTGAAGCACGTCGGCGCGGCGCCGATGGCGGTGGATCACTGATGCGCGAACAGCCGCCATCGCCATGGAGTCGGCGCGAGCCTGCGCCAACCGCGGAAGCGGCGCGCGCCGTGCCGGTGCGGCGCAACAACGACGAGATGCGCGTTTATGGCATCAACGCCTGCCTGGCGCTATTTGCGCGACGGCCGCAGGATCTGCGCAAAGTATACTTGCTTGAATCGCGCCTCGGCGACTTGAAATCCGTGCTTGCCTGGTGCGTGCAGAAACGGCTTGGCTATCGCGTCGTTGAAAACGCTGATCTGGAAAAACTCACTGGCAGTCAGCACCACGAAGGCGTTTGCTTCGACTCGCAACGGCGTCCGCTTTTATCCTTGTCCACAATGCTGCGCGGCTTGCCGCCGCCGCCGAAACCGGCGCTGCTGGTATGGCTCGACGGCGTGGGCAATCCGCACAATTTCGGCGCGGTATTGCGCAGTGCTGCGAACTTCGGTGTCCACGGCGTGATCCTGCCACCGGATTCGGCGCTGGGCTTGTCCGGCGCGGCGTATCGCGTGGCCGAAGGCGGCGCCGAGGCGGTGGCGCTGGCCCAGGTGAGCGCCGGCGAAGATATCTTCGGCGCGCTGCGCAATGCCGAATTCAGCGTCGCCGCCACGGTTCCGCGCGAAGGCGAATCCCTGTACGCCGCGCGTTTGCCGCAACGATTGGTGTTCGTGCTCGGGGCCGAGGGCGGTGGTTTGCGTCAGTCCCTGATCGACCGCGCCGGCCTGCATCTGACCATCCCCGGCACTGCCGCCGTGGAGAGCTTGAACGTCGCGGCAAGCGCGGCGGTGTTGTTCGGCGAATATTACCGCCAACGCAGCGCGGAGTCGGAACGGAAAAAGTATAAAAAGTCCTAATTGGACGGTGTGCCGGGAATCTCCCGGACAGCCGGCGATGCCGAACTGTCCGGGAGCGGGCGACAACCCTCCCAGGTAACGGTTAATCCACCTCGAACGATTGCAGAGTCACTGGCGTGGTCTTGATACTGATATTGGTCAGATCGGTCGCTGTGTCATTGCTGGTGTTGACCTCGCCACCACCGGCCACGGTTGCGGTATTGGTTGCTGGCGTTCCGGCATTCGGTGCCACATTCACCGTCAGGGTGATGGGATAACTCGTACCATTAACCAGCGCATCAGTGCGTGTGCAGGTCAATGTCCCCAGAGTGCAGGTCCAGCCCGCGCCGGCGATATTCGTCGCGGTCAGTCCGGCTGGCAGGGCATCGGTCACTGTCACGGTACCGTTGGTGAAATCGGTGCCCGAGTTGGTTGGCGTGATCGTGTAGGTATCGCCGATATCGCCTTGTGTGAAAGGATCGGTATGCGATTTGGTGATGGTCAGATCCGGCACGATGCCCGACTCGTACGCGCCGATATCGCAGTTTGTCCCTGCGGGATTCGGACGGCCATTGACTGCACCATCCAGGTTGTCGATCGGCGAGGCCGCACAAGTCGCTGGATCGCCGGCGCGCGAAGCGGCGCTTCCTGCATTGAAATCCATGGTCCAGACAAGGACGTTGGGGCCACTGAAAATCGATGCGCTCTTGAGCATCGGATCCCCCGCGGTCATCGTGCCGCAGCCGGTGTTTGGGTTGAACTGCAGATTGCCCACGACGCTGGTGAAGGCTTGGCCCGCGCAATTGGCGCTGTTCCCGCCGCCATTGAAGATTGTGTTGCTCGCGTTGACCTCGCCGGGCGTGGTGCTGGCGTTGAAGAAGTTGCCACCCCCAGCGGCAGCCGTTGTAGTATTGCCCGAGAGGGTGTCATTGATCAGTGTGACTTTTCCGGCGACGACCGCAGCCGGGTAAAGCAGGTTTGCGATTGCGCCGCCGTTGACGGCTGCGCTATTGCCGTTGAATGTCGTGTTGGATACGGCCAGCGGCGGATTGTTATTGGTGGCGTCCATGTACGCGATCGCGCCGCCGCTCGCATTGCTGCTCGCGTTGCCGGCGACGAAACTGGAGTCGAGTATCTCCAGTTGCGCCGCTTCCGCGTAGATCGCGCCGCCCGAGCCGGGGCGCGAGTCCGCCGCATCTGCGGCGCCTCCGGCAACGTTCGCCTCGAAGCTGCTTGCGACGATGCCGCCGGGCACTTGACCGGCGAGCGAGGTGCCCGGTGATCCCAAGCTCAGCGACGCGTTGCCGTAGGTCAAATTGCCGCTATAGAGCAGGATCGCGCCGCCGTTGCCGCTGTCGGCGTGGTTGCCGAGGAAGTGATCCTGGAAGAGCAGGAAATCGCTCGCGTTGACGCCGAGTCCGCCAGACAACCCCCCGGTCGCGGTCGCCTGCGCAAAGATAGCACCGCCGCCGAACTCTGGATTGCTGGCGCTTGCCGTGCCGTAGGCGAAATTGGTTTGAAACGTGGAGGTAGTGATGGCGATAGCGTCCGTGCCACCCAAATAAATCGCGCCACCCTTGCCTGATGCCAGATTGCTGGTAAACGCCACGCCGGAAATAAGAACCTGCGTGGTACTGCCGACATTGCCGATGTTGATCGCGCCGCCGTAGCCGGCACCGGTGCCCATGCCGGGGATCGCGCCGCCGTTGTCGGTGACACAGCCGCTGAAGGTGCCACCCGTGATGCTCAGGTTGCCGGTTTCGTGATGGATACAACCGCCGGGGCCTTCGCTCGTACTGCGGATACCGGTGAACGTCACGCCCATCATCGTCAGATTGGCGTCGTTCTGGTCGTAGATCGCAACGCCGGTATCGGCGCTCGAGCAGTTCTGGAAGGACGTCCCTTGCAACGTCAAGTCGCCGCTCGGATCCACGTGCAAGATCTGGCTGTTCGTGCACGTGAGCGTGCCGCCGGTGATCAGCAAGGTGCCCTGATTGCTCCCGCCGGGGCGCGGGAGTCCACCGTATTGCGTCATGCACGTGGGTTGGCTCGCGCCGCCGCACATGGTTTGGTCAACGGTCGGATCGGGTACGGCGGAATTCACGTTGATGTTGTGGGCGCCCAGCACGATCGTGTTGGTGGGCGTTCCAGGAGTGGCAGGCCCCGGATCGGCCGTGCCGCATTCGGTGTACAGCTGCGTCGTACCGTTTCCCGCCGCGAGGACGTTATCCAGCGCTTCGCGCAGCGAGCATCCCGTGGAATTCGGATGATTCGCCTGCGCAGCGCATTGCGGCAATCCCGAACCGTTGTTGAGGCAGTTTTCCTCGTCGGCGTCAATCGTCACTGTCAGGGTTCCCGCCTGCAGCGATGCGGAAACATACAAGCATAGCAACGCAATCCAATGCACTCTGAAGTTTCGCATAGCGGCACACTCCACGTAATGGAACATCCGACTTCCTGATCGCGTGGCGCACGATCAAAGCACACCACTACAATTCCGATCAGCGCCTAATCTTGCTGGCAAACGCAAACCCACCGCCGTTGCGGACGACACTGCACGTCCAACGGCGCAACTCCGCAGTAATCCCAACCAAGGCGGGGTAATGGGTAGGCGTCGGCTACGCTATGTAAAACGCCCGAGCGGGTGAAAACGAACAAAATGAGGGGAAACGGAGCCTGGCGTGGCTCAGGTCTCAGTGTGCAGAAAGCAAACGGGGCGCCGCAGCGCCCCGTTTTTGCCATGCATCGAGCCGATTATTTCGTTTTGAGCAGATCGCGTATTTCCGTAAGCAGTACCACATCCGCCGCCGGCGCCGCGGGTGCGGCTTCCTCTTTCTTGATCATCCGGTTCATCAGCTTGATCACCAGGAAGATGGCGAAGGCGATGATGGCGAAGGTGATGACGGTGTTGATGAAGCTGCCCCACATGATCGCTACTTCGCCCTTGCCATCGGCGCCGGCCGCCTTGATTACGGTCTTGATCGAAGAGAAATCGATGCCGCCGATGAGCAGACCGATGGGTGGCATGATGATGCCTTCAACCAGCGACGAGACGATCTTGCCGAACGCTGCACCGATGACGATACCCGTGGCCATGTCCACGACATTGCCTTTCATTGCAAAAGTCTTGAACTCGCTGAAGAAACTCATACGCAAACCTCCTGTTAGGTGATGTTGCAACCCGCCCCCAGTGCGGCCCGGCGAATGTAGCGCAAATG
>JANWJJ010000013.1 GCA_025451955.1 Rudaea sp.
CTTCGATCCTCTACGTTTGACGGTGTTGGGTGTGAAATCAACGTGCAAGGATCGTTGGCGGCAAGTATTAGCCGAGGCCGACCGCATCCCGCACAAACATCTGCTAACACTGGAAGTGGCCATCAGCACAACGCAAACCGCGGAGATGCAGGCGAAGCAGGTGCAGTTAGTGTTGCCGCGCGGGCTGCACACGACATACACGGCAGCACAACAGGTGTGGCTAATGGATCTGGCTGCGTTTACCGAGCTGGTGAGAGTACGCCAGTGATCGATGAAGTCGTGCATTTCGCCCGCGTGAACGTGGAGACGCAGGCGATCGTGGGAACGATGAAGGGCGCACCACGCTGGAGTGTGTTCGCATCTTCCAGCACATGCGTCGGCCCTTGCACACGCCCAAACTATCCCCAACTGAGCAAGGTCGAAACCTCAATCCGGAGCCACCGCCATGCTGACCTTCATCCTCTGGCTGCTGCTGTTCGTGTTCTGCTGGCCGCTCGCGCTGCTGGCGTTGGTGTTGTATCCGATCGTGTGGCTGATCCTGCTGCCGTTCCGTCTGGTTGGCATTGCCGTGGGAGGCGTGTTCGAGTTCCTGCGCGCTCTGCTGTACTTGCCAGCGCGGGTGCTGCGTGGCCGGCCGGTGGCCTGATCTCGTACATCAAACGAAAACGGGCCGCGCAAGGCGGCCCGTTTTGAGGCTGTCGCGAACTTTCCCTGACCCTGTCCCGCAGGCGGGAGAGGGCATAAGGATTTACTTCAGTTTCGCATCCAGGCGCAGGGCTTCGGCCTTGTCGGTCTTTTCCCAGCTGAACGTGGTGTACTTTTCACCATTTTCGAGTTTTACAAGCTGTGGTGTGCGGCCGAAATGGCCGTAGCTGGCGGTCTGCTGGTACATCGGGTGGATCAAGTCGAGCATCTGCAGGATGCCGTACGGGCGCAGGTCGAAGTGCTTGCGGATCAGCTTCTCGATCTTGTCGTCGGCAATTTTGCCGGTGCCGAACGTGGTGACGGAAATCGAGGTCGGATGCGCCACGCCAATCGCGTAACTGACTTGCACTTCGCAGCGGTCGGCGATACCGGCGGCGACGATGTTCTTGGCCACATAGCGTGCCGCGTACGCAGCCGAGCGGTCGACCTTGGACGGATCCTTGCCCGAAAACGCGCCGCCGCCGTGACGCGCCCAGCCGCCGTAGGTGTCGACGATGATCTTGCGTCCGGTCAGGCCGCAGTCGCCCACCGGCCCGCCGATCACGAACTTGCCGGTCGGATTGATGTGGAATTTGGTGCCCTTGTGCAGCCACCTGGCTGGCAGCACGGGCATGAGGATTTCCTCGCGCACGGCTTCGATCAAGTCTTTCTGCTTCACGCCCGGATCGTGCTGCGTCGACAACACCACAGCATCGATGGCGACGGCCTTGCCGTGCTCGTAGCGCAGGGTGACCTGCGATTTCGCATCCGGGCGCAGCCACTTGAGCTTGCCGCTCTTGCGCACCTTGGCCTGCTGCTCGACCAGGCGATGCGAGAAATGGATCGCTGCCGGCATGAAGGTTTTGGTTTCGTTGGTCGCGTAGCCGAACATCAGGCCCTGGTCGCCCGCACCCTGATCTTCCGGGTTCTTGCGATCCACGCCCTGGTTGATGTCCGGCGACTGCTTGCCGATCAGGTTCAGCACGCCGCAGGTCTCGCCGTCGAAGCCGACTTCGCTGGAGTTGTAGCCGATGTCGATGATGACCTTGCGCGTCAGCGCTTCCAGATCGATCCACGCGCTGGTGGTCACTTCGCCCGCGACGATGGCGACGCCGGTCTTGACCATCGTCTCGCAGGCCACGCGCGCACGCTTGTCCTGAATGAGGATCGCGTCGAGGACGGCGTCGGAAATCTGGTCAGCAACCTTGTCCGGATGACCTTCGGACACGGATTCGGAGGTGAAGAGGTAGTTGCTCATCGCTGCGAGTATCCCTTGATTCGGATGGAAGGATGAAAGAGGCGCGCATCATACACGGCCGCGGCCGGGTTTGCAGCCTTGCCGGTACGTGGGTTTAGGCGGCCGTTCAGGTTCAGATGGTTCATTTCCATATAGACGCCTAGACGTCTAAGCTGCCAGCGGCAAAACTGACGCCAGCGCATCGAAATACTCGCGGGTCAGGCGCAGTTGTTCGCTGGCGGTTTCCGCCCGATTGACCGCAGCACGAAATTCCGCATTTTCAGCTCTGTTTTTGGCATACCAACCCAGGTGCTTGCGCGCGATGCGCACGCCGGCAAGCTCGTCGTAGAACGCATACAGATGTTCGAGATGGCCGCAGAGGATATCGCGGACATCGTCCATGTCCGGCGGTGCAAGCAGTTCGCCGGTGGCCAGATAATGCGCGATTTCGCGGAAGATCCACGGCCGGCCCTGCGCGGCGCGGCCGATCAGCAGGCCGTCGCACTTCGTATACTCCAGCACCTGGCGCGCTTTCTGCGGCGTGTCGATATCGCCGTTGGCGAACACCGGAATCGTCACTGCGACCTTGATCGCGGCGATGGTGGCGTATTCAGCCTCGCCTTCGTACAAGTCCGCGCGGGTGCGCCCGTGCACGGCCAGCGCGGCGATGCCCGAGTCTTCGGCGATGCGCGCGATGCGCACGCCGTTGCGGTTGTCGCGATTCCAGCCGGTGCGGATTTTCAGTGTGACGGGAATATCCACGGCGCGCACGACGGCAGGCAAAATCCGCGCGACCAAATCCTCATCCTGCAGCAGCGCCGAGCCTGAGTATACATTGCAGACTTTCTTCGCCGGACAGCCCATGTTGATGTCGATGATCTGGGCACCACGATCGGCGTTGTAGCGCGCGGCTTCCGCGAGCATGGCCGGATCGTAGCCGGCAATCTGCACACTGACCGGGTCAGGCTCGCCGGCGTGATCCATGCGTTGCAGGGATTTGCGTGTCGTCCACAAGCGCGGATCAGCCGTCGTCATCTCGGTCGTAGCCAAGCCCGCGCCCATCCGCTTGCACAGCAGACGAAACGGTTTGTCGGTGACGCCAGCCATTGGTGCCAGACCGATGGGCGGGTCGATTGAATAGGGGCCGATGCGCATCGGCCTATTCTACGGGCTGTTGCGGTCGAGCGGAATCACGGTATGCCAGCGCCGTGGCAACAGCTTTTCGATTACCTGCCGAAGCGACTGGTCACCGCATTGAAAGTCGCCATCGCCGGCGCGGTGCCGACAATTTCGGTGGATATCGCGGCCGCACGATTGGCGTGCGCCACGGCACGCCGGAATGGCGCATTGTGGAAAATTACCATCGCGGCGGCGAGGCTGCCGCTGAAGGCGTCGCCGGCGCCGGTGGTGTCGATCGCTTTCACGTTTTCTGCGGACAGACGGTAATACGTCACCGCGTCGCCACGCCGGTTTTCGCCGTGGGAAACGAAACAGCCGGCGGCGCCGAGGGTGATGACAACTGTCGCGACGGCGAGCCTGCGCGCGAGCGTGTGCAAGTCCGCGTCATCGCGCTGCGTCAGCGTGGCCGAATCGATGGTCGCGCCCACGCAGCGTTCGAGCAGCAGGATGAATTCGGTTTCGTTGGGCGTGACGATATCGCAACGATGCAGCATGGTGGCGTCGAAACCGGCGACGACGGGCGCGGGATTGAGGATGCGCGTCAGGCCGTGGCGCTCGCCGAGTTCCAGTGCTGCGGCGACGGCATCGAGATTGTTTTCCAGTTGCAGTAGCAGGATTTTCGCGCCCCCAAACAAATCGTCCTGCGCGCGCACGAAGGCCGGATCGAGATGTTCGTTCGCACCGAAATTCATCGCGATCTGGTTTTCACCCTGTGCGTTGACGGTGATGCTCGATGCGGCGGTCGCTTGATCGGCGCGAATCTGCCAGCGGCAGGGCAAACTTTCGGCGCGCGCGAAAGCTTGCGCGATGCCGCCGAGCGGATCGTCGCCGATGACACCGACAAAGGCGGTCGCGATTCCCTGACGCAGGCAGGCGATGGCCTGATTGAAACCCTTGCCGCCGGGGCCGGTGTTGTAGCGATCCGCGCGCAGGGTTTCGCCGGGGCGCGGAAAGCGCGCGACGAACCAGGCTTGATCCTGCACGTAGCTGCCGACCACGACGACTTGCGCGGGCATAGTCATGACACGCGCTGCTCAGGCACTGGCGGCGGATTCGGCCTGCGTGCGCCGCGCCGCCGGGTCGTGCCGGTGCTTGAACAACGGCACGAACAGCACGGCCATTGCCAGCGCGTACAACGCGAACGCGATCCAGATGCCGTGCCAATCCTTGCAGATCGCGGTCATGTCGTTGCAGGCGTGATCGGTGAAGAAATGGTCGATGGCGAATCCGGCAATCAGACTGCCTAGCACCGCGCCGACGCCGTTGGTCATCAGCATGAACAGGCCTTGCGCGCTGGCGCGGATTTTCGGATCGGCCTGGCTCTCGACGAACAGCGAGCCGGAGATATTGAAGAAGTCGAAGGCCATGCCGTAGACGATGCACGACAGTACGATCATCCACAGGCCGCCGGCGGGATCGCCGTACGCGAACAGGCCGAAGCGCAGACACCACGCCAGCATGCTGATCGTCATTACCGTCTTGATGCCGAAGCGCTTGAGGAAAAACGGAATGGCTAGGATGAACAGGGTTTCGGACACTTGCGAGATGGAGATGATGATGGCCGAATAGCGGACGGTGAGCAGATCCTGATAGGCCGGGATTTTGGCGAAATCCTTGAGGAAAGTGTCGCCGTAGGCATTGGTCAGTTGCAGCGCCGCGCCGAGCAGCATGGCGAAGAAAAAGAACACCGCCATATTGCGATTCTTCAGCAGCACGAACGAAGTCAGACCCAGACGATCGGCCAGACTGCGGCTGTCCGCGGCGTCGAGCTTGGGCACGCAGGCCGGCAAGGTGAAGGCATACAGGCCGAGGACGAGCGAGGCGGCCGACGCCACGTAGAATTGCGCGGCGGAAGTTTCCAGGTGCAGCCGGCTCACCGTCCAGGTGGCGGCGATGAAACCGATCGTGCCCCAGACGCGGATCGGCGGGTAATCGCGCACCACATCCATGCCTTCGTTCTTCAGCGCGTTGTATGCCACCGTGATCGCCAGTGCGATCGTGGGCATGTAGCAGATCATGTTCAGCAACATCACCCAGAACATCGTGTGCGGATCGTTCACCATTGGCACGCAAAAAAGTACGATCGCGCCGGCAATCTGCAACAGGCCATAAAGTTTCTCGGCGTTGATCCACTTGTCGGCGACGATGCCGGTGAGCGAAGGCATGAACAGCGAGGCGATGCCCATCGTCGAGAAAATCGCGCCGAACGCGGTGCCCGACCAGTGCTTATCCTGGAACCAGTAAGCGCCGATGGTCAGCAGCCAGGCTCCCCAGATAAAGAACTGGAGAAAATTCATCACGATCAATCGAAGCCGGATACTCACCTGCGATCTTCCCCTTGCAACGCGCTGGCCACGGTGTGCGGCCGGTCTTGCCGCGAGAGTAGAGCAGCCGCGCACTGTCGCGCAAGGCGGCCTCTGCTAGACTCCGCCGGCGCTCGCGCCACAGGGGAGAAAGATGTTGTCGCTCGGCATCCGGCACCGGCTTTTGGTCAGTCACCTGTTCGCGGTGGTCGTGCTGGCCGGTGCGTTCGGCGCCTTCGTCTATTACACGGCGGCACAGCAGGTGATCGAACGTCTGCATGTGCAGCAAACCGGTAGCGTCGCCTTGATCGCGCAATCGCTCGATCCGGCCATGCTCGATGCCGCCGCGAGCGACGCGACCGTACATCGTGCTCTGGTCGCGCACTTGCAGGCTGCCGCGCATAACAACAGCGATATCGACCGGGTCTACGTGATCCGGCGGGTGGCGGGCGCCGATCGGGTGCTGGCCAGTTCGGATGGCGATTCCGCGCAGGCAGCGCGCGATTCCGCGCAGTCAGGCGCGACCGCGCTGGCGGCCGTCGCCGGTGATCACGGTTATTTCGCCGGCATTGAAATGCACGGGAGCGAAGTGCGCGAGAAATTGTATATTTTGCGTCTCAGCGCCGCGCTCGCCTTTCTGGTGTGCGTGCTGGCGGCCTTGGTGTTGAGCCGTCATCTGGCCGGGCGTTTTCTCGCCCGTATCGGCGATCTGGCCGCGCGTTGCCGCGCGCTGGCCAACGGCGAACCGCTACCGCCACGCCGGCCCGGTCCGCGCGACGAGCTCGATGACCTGGCACACGAATTCGATGCGATGGCCGGACGCTTGCGTCACGCGGCACAGGGCCGCGAACAGGCACACGCCGCCTTGCGCGAGGCCAACGAGCGTCTCGAGTCGCGCGTGCTCAGCCGCACCGCCGAACTGGAAGGTGCAACGGTCAAGCTGAGGAACGAAATCGAGAGTCGCGTGCATGTCGAGGCGCTGCTGGCCGAAGCGGCGCTGACCGATTCGCTCACCGGCCTGCTCAACCGGCGCGCGATGATGGAAATGCTGGGCCAGGGAGCGGCGCAACTCGAACCCGGCGAACCGGGCTTGAGCGTGATCGTGGCCGACATCGACTACTTCAAGCGCGTCAACGACGTTCATGGCCATGCCGTTGGCGACCAGGTGCTCGCGGCGGTGGCGAATCGGTTGCGCGAATCCTGCGGCGGCGCGCAGCAGCACAATGTCGCGCGTTGGGGCGGTGAGGAATTCCTGATCCTGCTGCCCGGCGTGCGTCTGGCCGCCGCGTGCAAACGCGCCGAACAATTGCGCCGCGATGTCGCCGCCTTGCGCATCGGCGCCGACGCCTTGCATGTATCGCTCAGCCTCGGCGTTGCCGAACTGATGGCCGGCGAGGCGCTCGACGTCTGTCTGCGCCGCTGCGATCAGGCTTTGTACCGTGCCAAGGATGCTGGCCGCGATACGGTGGTGGCGGCGCAAGGTGCGCTGTTTGCGACGATGTCTTGAGGGCGGGGATTCCGGAAAAAGAAACCCGTCATCTTGGCCGAGAGTGCCGGGATCCAGACTGCATGGATGCGACTGATGAGCCGTCGCTGTCGCGGCTTCGATCTTGCCGGAATGGCGGAAGTCTTGAGTCGGACTTCGCTACCGATAAAGTATACGTTTTTCTATTTCAGCAAAATCCACAAAGCCAATCCGGCGAACAGCAGCGCCGCGCCGATCCGCGCCGGCTTGAGCGGCAGCCGTTGTGCGAAGCGTGCGCCGAGCCAGACGACCGGTACATCCGCGAGCAACATACCGGTGGTGGTGCCGGCGACGACTTGCCACAGCGGGTGATATTCCGCGGCGATCACGGCGGTGGCGATCTGGGTCTTGTC
>JANWJJ010000014.1 GCA_025451955.1 Rudaea sp.
AAGCCGGCCTGGTATCGGCCTCGCAACAGGAGATCATCGCCTTGCTGCAACGCTGGATCGACGAAGATCGCAAGGCAACGTCGCTGAAAGCGTTGCAGGGCATGATCTGGGAAGAAGGCTATCGACAACGCGAATTTCGTGCTCACGTCTATGCCGATGTTGCGCCAAAACTGCACGAGTGGAAAAAGCAAGGTCTGGATTTATATATTTATTCCTCCGGCTCCGTTGCTGCACAGAAACTGTTTTTCCATTACAGCGAAGCAGGCAATCTGACGTCGTTGCTTTCCGGCTATTTCGATACCGAAACCGGACCCAAGCGCGAGGCCGATTCGTACCGCCGTATCGTTGCTGCAATCGGTCAATCTG
This sequence comes from Rudaea sp., assembly GCA_025451955.1. GTDB lineage: Bacteria > Pseudomonadota > Gammaproteobacteria > Xanthomonadales > Rhodanobacteraceae > Rudaea. The sequence goes on from JANWJJ010000014.1 coordinate 367, forward strand.
CCACCGAAATCCTGTTCCTGTCCGACATCACCGAAGAGCTCGACGCCGCACACGCCGCGGGTCTGCACACGATCCTGCTCGCGCGCGCGCCGGCGGTCTGTCCTGCCAGCACAGCCCATTCTTGCGTTGCGACATTCAACGATATTCATCTGACCTGATCGCACCATGCGCCGTCTGCTGTTGCTCATCTTTATCGTCGCGCTCGCCAGTGGTGCGCTGATTTCGGCCTTGCTGCTGCACGCACCGAAGTTCGCACCATCGCATTCGCAAACGACGGTGGCCGTGCACGCAGCAACGCCGTCGAACGACGACGATTCCGGCGACGGCGACGCCACCGACAACTGGCCCGATTCCGCCGGCACTCCGGAGCAAGTACTTTACGCGCAACCGCAGATGATGCGCGCGGCCGCTGCACGACTTGCACCGCGCAGCGCAGGCAAGATCAACTTGTATTTCATCGGTTTTGCTGGCGACGGCGACGAGGATGTATTTCGCAACGAAGCCGAATACGCGGCGAAATTGTTCAGCGCGCGCTTCGACGCAGCCGGTCATGCTCTGTTGCTGATCAATAATCCCGCCACGCTCAATCGCGATCCGCTCGCGTCGCTGACGAATCTGCAAACCGCGGTCAATGCGGTCGCGCAGAAGATGGATCGCGACCAGGATATCCTCGTGCTGCTGCTCACCAGCCACGGCTCGGACGGTCATGTTTTGTACGTCGGCATGGACCCGCTGCCGCTGGATCAAATCGCGCCGGAAGATCTGGCCGATGTTTTCGCGAATACGCCAATCCGCTACAAGGTGATCGTGATATCGGCCTGTTATTCTGGAGGTTTCATCGATGCGTTGAAGAACGACACCACGATGGTGGTCACCGCCGCGCGCACGGATCGCGCCTCGTTCGGCTGCGGCACAGATTCGGATATCACCGACTTCGGTCGCGCGTTCTTTGTCGAAGGCCTGAACGACAACGACTCCTTCGCCGCCGCATTCGCCGAAGCCGGCAAGTCGATCGAGGCCAAGGAAACCCGCGAAGGGGAAAAGCATTCGCACCCGCAGTTATCGACGACGCCGCAGATCGAAGCGCGGCTCAAAGCCTGGCGCAGCGGTATTCATCTCGGCGCGCCGGTGCCTTTCATCGCGCCACCGGCGCGAGACGACAAGGGCGCGTTGACCGTCTCGCGTTAAGCTGCGAAGGCCGCGCGCGCGGCGACGGCGGTATCTGGGAAATCGCAGAACAGCGCATCCACGCCCAACGCAAACGCCGCGTTGAGTTCCTCTTGCGGCGTCGCGAACGGCGCCGGCGATTGATCGTCGCGGAACGTCCATGCGTGCACTTGCAACCCCTGCGTGTGTGCGGCGGAAACGAAGCCGGTGTCGTTCCCCAGATTGTCCCAAAGTATAAATTTGCTCGGCGCGACGCCTTGCGTCCAGATAGCAAGATCACGCAACAGCGTATCGCGTTTGCCGGCATCGGCCGCTGCGACTTCGAGCAAGGCAAAGCACGGATTACCGAGTCGGGCATGCGCTTTGCGCAGGACCGCGTGATCGAAGCACTCGACCCACACCGGCGCCTGCGGCCCAGTCAGGCCATGTGATTCCAGTTCCACGGCTAGCGCTGCCGCCATGTCGAGACCTTGTGCACGAAAATATTCAGAATGCTTGAGTTCCGCATCCACGAGGATGGGCCGGCTGTGCTCCGCAGCCAGTGACTGGCGCAGGTCCAGCAGCATCGAAAATCGTGGCAGTACAAAATGGCCGTCGTACTGCGAGCCGCGTTGGGCAATTGTCTGGATTGCGCGCAACGTATCGAGTTCCGCGGCATCGAAGTCGCCGATCCACCAGTCGCGCACGCCGGCGATTTCACGCGCACGCGTGGCAAATTCCCGATGCGTCGCAATATCCGTGCTGTGCGCAAGCCCAAGGTCGTGACGTGCGAACAGCACGCCATCGCGGCTGAGCAACAGGTCCGGTTCGAGTACGTCGGCACCCTGCGCCGCCGCCAGCGCATAGCCGTCCAGGGTGTGCTCGGGACGGTAACCACTGGCACCACGGTGAGCAATGATGCGCGGCGCGGCGCCGTTCAGAGTTTTCCAGTTCGCCATGCTCGGAGTATAGAAGCCGCGGTGTAGATGTGGCCAAAAAATATCTGAATCGCACTTGGAACAAGGGCGTCGCACCGGTTCATTAACGCACCAGCAGCGCCTTCGCCAGCGCGCCCTGGAAACGTCCCACGCCGCGCGCCAGATGCAGCAGGCCGAATAGCAGCGCAATGCCGAGCAGGAAAATCAGCGGATCGGAAATCTGCCACGGTATCAGCAGGCTGTCGTTGAACCGGATGTCAGTCGCCCAGTCGATGTGCACGACGCCGAGCATCCAGCCCAGATGCGCTAGCGGCGCGAACAGGAAGGCCAGTGACATCGCGATACCGGTCACGGCAAGCGTGAAATATGCGATGCCCAACGGCAGCATCAGCACGAAATAGATCAGCGTCGACCAGGTGCGCGGATCGATCAGCATCTCCCAGATGCGCGTTTTCAAAGGCAGGTCGCGTTGCGAATAAACCGGCCGCCGCGGCATGCGCTCGCCGAGCATCACCTCGACCAGACGCCCCTCGACCAGCGCGAGCACGCGCGCAGTGCCGAGAAAGGCGATCGCCAGCGGGACGCCGATGACAATGACCATCAATCCCAGCGAAAGCGATACGCCGAATACGGTCAACACGAAATAAATGATGCCGGTTGCCAGCGACAGCAGCATGTAAAACAACGCCGAGTACGCATGTGGATCAGCGCCGACTGCGAAAAACCGGCCGAGTGCCGTCGACCGCCGCGGTGGCGGCGGCGAACGCAGTACCTGCTGAACCTGATGTTCCTTGTCGACGTAAATTTCCGCCACTTCTTCCGGCGCGCCGTAACTGCTGGCGATCTTCGCCAGCACGTCGGCTTCGGATTTTCCGCGGTTCTCGTGCAGTTCGCCGCGCAGATGTTCTTCCGCGTCGTAGAGTGCGTCCTGGATCAGGGCGGGATCGGCACCGTGCAAGGCGGCGCGCAGTTGCTCGAGATATTCAGCGACGGTGCGTGGTGGTATCGAGGTGCTCATGATCAATCCTCCAGAGTGGAGTTCACGAAATCGCGTGTTGCAATCCAGGCCAGACTCCATTCGCGCAGCACGCGCCGGCCCAGCGGAGTAATGCGGTAGTAGCGCCGTGGTGGCCCGGTGACGGAAGGCTCCACTTCGCTGTCGAGCAAACCCGCCGCCGACAGATTGCGCAAAACAGGGTATAGCGCGCTCTGCTTGCCGCTGAGCACGCCTTCCCCGGTTGCGTCCAGGCGTTTGACGATTTGATAGCCGTACATCGGCGTTCGTGTGCGTGCGAGCACGCCTAGCAACACCAGCGAAACGATGCCGGCGCTCAGCTCTTTGTGAAACTTCCACAAATGGACATCGGTTTCACTCACGCCCCGCCACCATGCGTCCAAATAGGCATGGGTTAACTATAGTATTCAGTTAATACTAGCGAATGGGCCGGAAGTCACCCATGGCACACGGGCATGTTCGGCAAATCGACGAGAATCAAGCGATGAGGCTGCCGCCGGCGACCAATTCGCAAATGTCGCGCACGTCGGCGTCCATTGCCCGATCGCGAGTCAGGAAGGCAATGCGTTCGCGAATCTTCGCAAACGCCGTACGCACCGCAGTACCGGCGTGGTAATCGCCGCTGCGCGCCAACGCATCCATCAGTGCGCGCACTTCGCGCTCGAACTGCGGGTAGTCCGCACGGCCCGGCGCGGGCGCGCCGGAAATTTTCCCTGCCAGCGTCTGCCAGTCGCTGCGCGCCGCGAGCGTACGCGCTGCATTGAGCATGTCGCGGCGGTATTCCAGCGCTTGCGCGGCGGTATACAATTCCAGCGCGAGCACGTGGGATAAATCTTCGGTCATCTCCAACACATGTCGTGCCTCGTTCGCGCCCATCGACACGTGATCTTCGGCGTTCGCACTAGTCGGAATGGAATACACGCTGGCCGGATGCGCGCGCGTGGCCAGGTCATTGACCAGGGCTGCAGCGGTGTATTGCACGATCATGAAACCGGAATCGGTGCCGTCTTCGTTGCCGATAAGAAACGCAGGCAAACCGTCGTTCGTTGCCGGATCAACCAGTTTGTTGAGCCGGCGTTCCGAAATCGACGCCAGCACCGGAATCGCCGCCTTGACGTAACTCATCACCAATGCCAGCGGCATGCCGTGGAAGTGGCCGGCCGAGATCACCCGATCCTCGATGACTTTGGCATCGACGGCATCCGGAAAAATCAGCGGATTGTCGGTGACCGCATTGAGTTCGATGTCGATCACGCGCTGCGCTTGCGCCAGCGCGTCGCGCACAGCACCGTGTACTTGTGGAATACAGCGCAAACTATACGAATCCTGCGGCTGATGTTTCTTGCCGCCTTTGAACGGCAGGAAGCGCGCATAAAATGCTTCCTTGCCGTGACGCTGCGCTGGCGGCACGTAATCCCAGCCGATGTCGAATCGCTGCGCCTGATCCGCCGGTTCACTCCACGATTCCGCGAGCCAGGTTTTGAAGCGTGGCACCAGATGGTAGGGAATATCGGCCAGCGTCGAACCGTCAAGCAGACGGCGCAGATTCGCTGCGGTTTCCACCTGGCCGGGATGCGGACGCAGAGCATGCACTTCCGGCTTGAACGCCGAGGTGCGGCCGGCGAAGGCGTCCAGTGTCATCGCCGCCGCAAGATCCGCAGTCGCCAGAAGTTTTTCGAGCCGATCCAGCGCCAGCACAGCCGTCGCCAGCATCTGCGTAGTGCCGTTGTTCAGCGCCAAGCCTTCCTTGAACGACAAACGCACCGGTTCCAACCCCGCACGCTTGAGCGCTTCCCCGCCGGGCAGACGCGAGTTTTTATAGAAAGCCTCGCCCTGCCCCAGCAATACGATGGCCAGATGCGACAGTGGGGCCAGATCGCCGCTCGCACCAACCGAACCTTTTTCCGGTACTACTGGAATCACGTCTCGATTCAGCAATGCCGCGAGCGCCTGCAGGGTCGATGCGCGGATGCCCGAATGTCCGCGCATCAGCGTGTTGACGCGGATCGCCAACATCGCACGCACGACATCCGGCGCCAACGGTTTGCCGACACAGACCGCATGCGTGACGATAAGATTGTGCTGCAACTCCTCCATCAGCGTGCCATCGTGACGCTCCGGATTGCCGCCGGGCAATTCGTCGCGCGCGCGATGCGCGCCGAGCAGCTTGTCGGCATTGCTGCCGAAGCCGGTGTTCACACCGTAGATCGGTTCGCCGCGCTGAACTTGTTCGGCAAGAAAATCGGCGGTGCGCTGCACCTGCACAAGCTGCGCCGGATCGAGCGCCACCTTCGCGCCACGCGCAATGGCGGCGACGTGTTCGCGGATCAGACTGCTGCCGTCGAGCGTGATCGATGCCGTCATGACCGCACCGCCCCAGCTTGCTCCAACGCCACACGCAGAGTTTTGACCAGCTCCACGCGCGTCACCTCGAACTGATCCTGTTTAAGCATGTCTTTCACCGTGACGACACTTTTGGCGATTTCATTCGGGCCGAGTACCAGCACGAAGCGGATGCCGGCGCGATCGGCGTACTTGAATTGTTTCGCAAGCTTGCCGGATTCAAGCACGACTTCGGTGGCAATACCCGCGCTGCGCAGTTGCGTCGCCAGTTCCAGATATGCCGGCATCTGCGCCTCATCCATCTGCGTGACCAGCGCCTTGACTGTGCTCTGCGCCGCGCCGAGCAGCTTCGCCTCGCGCAACTGCCAGAACAGCCGGGTTGCGCCGATGGAAATGCCAACGCCGGGAAGATGTGACTTTGTATAATTTGATGCAAGGTCTTCGTAACGCCCGCCGGAACAGATCGAACCGATCTGCGGATGGTCGTTGAGCGTGGTTTCGTAGACCGTGCCGGTGTAGTAGTCGAGGCCGCGCGCAATCGATAGATTGATCGCGTAGTGCAACTCCGGCACACCGAACGCACGAATCAAGTCCAGAGTCTGACGCAATTCCGCAATTCCTTCTGCGAGTGTCGCGTTATTCGCGTCCAGCGCGTCGAGTTTCGCCAATGCGTCAGCATGCCCGTGTGAACGTATTTGCACGAAGTCGAGAACCTTTCTCGCCGCCTCGGGTGACAGACCAAATCCTTCGCCCATCAGCGTATCGCGCACATAATCCACGCCGCGCTTGTCGAGCTTGTCCACCTCGCGCAAGGCCAACGCCTGTTTTTCCGGATCGGTAATGCCGAGTCCCTCGAAAAACCCGCGCATGATCTTGCGGTTGTTCAACCAGATCGTGAACGGGCCGATACCGAGGTCGCGGAACACGTTGTAAATCACTGCCGGCAATTCGGCGTCGCAGCGGATCGACAACGCGTCCTTGCCGATCACGTCGATATCAGCCTGATAGAACTCGCGGAAACGTCCACGTTGGGCGCGCTCGCCGCGATACACACGCTGGATCTGATAGCGCCGAAACGGAAAATTCAGCTCGTGCTCGTGTTCGGCCACATAACGCGCCAATGGCACGGTCAGATCGAAGCGCAACGCATGTTCGGGTTTTCCACCTTGTTCAAGCGTGCCGGTCGATTGCACAAAGTATACTTGGCGCTCGGTTTCGCCGCCCTGCTTGGTCAGCAGTACGTCGGAGAATTCCATTACCGGAGTCTCGATCGGCAGGAAACCGAAGCGCTCGAAATTGCGGCGGATCGTGTCGAGCATGCTCTGAAAGGCGATCTGATCGAGCGGCAAAAGCTCCATTACGCCGGGCATGGTTCGGGCTGGGGTCAACGCCATGAAATCCTCGAAAATTCTGCGCCGCTCAGGGCTGTGTGAAGGCGCATAGACTAGCAGATCGACCACGTTCGGCGCTTTGCCGGCCATGGTGCCGTCATCGTTGCGGTTGCGCCTGAGGACTCGTGTCGCTATCATGCGCGACCTTCCCATCGGGGTGTAGCTCAGCCTGGTAGAGCGCTACGTTCGGGACGTAGAAGTCGCAGGTTCAAATCCTGTCTCCCCGACCAGTTTTTTCGCCGCGTGCAGTTGCAACCCGCTACGGCACGTAAGTCACACGATAAACCGCACCGGCCAGATCGTCGCTGACCAGCAGACTGCCGTCAGGCATCGGTTGCACGTCGACCGGTCGGCCCCAGGCTTGTTCGTTCTGCTGGAAACCGTCGATCAATGGTTCGTACGAAACCACCTTGTCGCCATCCAGCCGCACCGTCATCACCCGATAGCCGGATTTCTTCGTGCGGTTCCATGAGCCGTGCTCGGCAATGATCAAGGCGCCTTGGTAACTGGCCGGAAACTGTTTGCCTTCGTAAAAACGCAGACCCAGCGACGCCACATGCGCGTCGAGTTTCGGCACCGGCGGCGTGTAGTCCTCGCAGTTCTTGCTCTTGCCGAATTCGGGATCGAGCGTGTCACCTTGATGGCAATAGGGATAACCGAAGTTTTCGCCGATATGCGAGAGCTTGTTCAATTTGTCGCTGGGCATGTCGTCGCCCATCATGTCGCGGCCGTTGTCGGTGAACCACAATTCATTGGAACTTGGCCGCCAGGCGAAGCCGACCGAATTGCGGATGCCAACAGCGACAGTCTGCGTGTCGGAGCCGTCCGCGTTCATGCGGATGAGCTTGACGTGATCCAGGCCCGGATCGCAGATATTGCACGGTGCGCCGATCGGCACATAGAGTTTTCCGTCCGGGCCGAACGCGATGAACTTCCAGCCGTGATGGGTCTCGGTCGGCAACTTGTCGGTGATTACTTCGAGCTTGGGCGGATCGTCCAGATGGTGCTCGATATCGCGCAGCACGAGGATGCGGCTCACCGCCGAGATGTACAGGTCGCCATCGCAATTTCGCATGCGAAGTATGCGAATCGTTCCACTCTCTCCGCCATCAAGCGATCCGTTCCGCTCCGCCCATGTACGGCCGCAGCACTGGCGGTACCGTGATTGAACCATCCGCGTTCTGATAATTCTCCATCACCGCAACCAGGGCACGACCGACGGCGACGCCGGAACCGTTGAGCGTGTGCACAAGTTCGGGCTTGCCGGTTTCCGGATTGCGCCAGCGCGCCTGCATGCGCCGCGCCTGGAAGTCGGTGCAGTTCGAGCACGAGGAAATTTCGCGGTAGGTATTCTGCGACGGCAGCCAGACTTCCAGGTCGTAGGTTTTGGCCGCGGAAAATCCCATGTCGCCGGTGCACAGCAGGACGCGCCGATACGGCAGTTCGAGCCTTTCCAGCACCGTTTCGGCGCAGCGCGTCATGCGTTCGTGTTCTGCGAAACTTTCCGCCGGTTTGGAAATGGTCACCAATTCCACTTTTTCGAATTGATGCTGGCGAATCATGCCGCGCGTGTCGCGACCGGCCGCGCCAGCCTCGGCGCGGAAGCACAGTGAATGCGCGGTCATGCGCAACGGCAGCGCATCGGCATCGACAATTTCATTCGCGACGAAGTTGGTCAGCGCAATTTCCGAAGTCGAAATCAGGTAGCGTTTTTGCTCGCCAAGTTGCGTGGAGAACATGTCCTCCTCGAACTTCGGCAACTGACTGGTGCCATACAGGCTTTCGGCGTTGACGATTACTGGCACGTTGCATTCGAGATGTCCGTGCTCGCGCGTGTGCAGATCGAGCATGAATTGCGCCAGGGCACGATGCAGTTGCGCGAGTTGTCCACGGAGCACGGTGAAGCGCGCGCCAGAAAGTTTCGCTGCGGTTTCGCCGTCGAGCCAGCCGTGACGCTCGCCGAGTTCGACGTGATCCTTGATCGCGAAATCGAACGTGCGCGGTGTCCCCCATGTACGGATTTCCTTATTCTGCGTTTCGTCCTTGCCTTCCGGAACCGATGGATCGGCAAGATTCGGAATGCCAAGCGTGATCTTCGCCAGTTCGGCTTGAGTCTCGGCAAGCTTGTGCTCGTTGGCCTTGAGCTGGTCGCCGATGCCGGCAACTTCGGCCATCAACGCCGACGTATCGTCGCCTTTACTTTTCGCCATGCCGATGGCTTTCGAGCGCGTATTGCGCAGGTTCTGCAATTCTTGTGTTTGCGTCTGCACAGCCTTGCGCTGCGCTTCGATCGCTTCGATCGCCTTGGTGTCGAGATCGTAACCGCGCGCCTTCAGACGCTCGGCGACACTATCGAGTTGTCCGCGCAGCAAGGCCGGATCAAGCATGAAGGAAATCCAAAAAAAGAAAGGGCGCGGATTATCCCGCGCCCCTGTCCATATCGCAATGCGACAATAGTTTTTTTATCTGCGTCGACCGAGCCACCACGCAATGGCGATACCTGCGAGCAACCAGCCTACGCCCTGCTCGATCAGATTGCCAACCATGAAATCCGCAGGGAAGCGATACCAGTTCCATTGCGGCACGATATTCTCCAGCCAACCGAACACACCGAAGGCCGCGCTGCCCAGCACGCGAGCACCGAAACCCCAGGCGGTCGCACCCAAAACCAAGGCGGCGAGTATTGCGCCGAGAAAATCACTGGCGAACTGCCCGGCCAGATTCTGCCCCATGTCCGTAAGATCCTGTCCGGCGCTGCTGACGACGACAAAGGCCAGCGGATTGCTCGCCGTTTTTGCCTTATAGGCCTGAACTGTGGACGCATCGTTCATCTTCGCCGGATCGAGGCTTGGCAAGATATAAATACCCGGATTCGGCAAATCCATTGCGATGGCTTGCAGTACGCCGTTCTCGTTCTGCGGCAGACGCATGCCCATTTGACCCACGGGCAACAACATGTGCGCGACAAATTCCCACAAGAACAGCACCATCGCGCCAAGCAATGCAGCAATCAGAATGCGCATATGACTTCCCCTCGGTTGTTGGGAGTGCGACGCTAACCTGAGACGACGATGTCCGCACGTCGCTGTGCAGCAAACCGCTTCGGCTCAGCTGCTATCAACCTGCGCGTGCTTTTGCGCGAGCTGCACGTAGTGCTTGCAGCTTCTCGCGGATTTTCGCTTCCAGGCCGCGATCCGTCGGCTGGTAGAACTCGCGTCCGGCCAGCGTGTCAGGCAGGCATTGCTGACCGAGTGCGATACCGCCTTCGACAGCATGATCGTATTGGTAACCCTTGCCGTAACCGAGACCCTTCATCAGTTTCGTCGGCGCGTTGCGCAGATGCAGCGGCACTTCCAGCGTCCCGGTGTCACGGATCACACCACGTACTTCGCCGAATGCGGCATAGGCCGCATTGCTCTTGGCGGCAACGGCGAGATAGACGGCCAGTTGCGCCAAGGCAAGATCGCCTTCCGGACTGCCGAGGCGTTCATAGGTATCCCAGGCTTCAAGCGCGAGTTGCAATGCACGCGGATCGGCCAGACCGATATCCTCGATCGCCATGCGTGTCATACGCCGGGCGAGGTAAGCGGGATCGCAACCGCCGTCGAGCATGCGCGCGAACCAGTACAGCGCCGCATCGGCATCCGAACTGCGCACTGATTTATGCAGCGCCGAAATCTGATCGTAGAACTGCTCGCCACCCTTGTCGAAACGGCGCGTGCGGTCGGCCAATACTTGCGTAAGCGTTGTCTCATCGATGACGCCGTCGGTGGCCACGTCGGCGGCGATTTCCAGCAGAGTCAGCGCGCGCCGCACGTCGCCGTCGGCTGCCTGGGCAATAAGTTCGAGCGCCGCATCGGCGATGCGAATCTGCATCGTGCCAAGACCGCGCTCGTTGTCGCTCAGCGCACGCCGCAGCGCTTCGACAATAGCCGACGCCGGCACCGCATCCATCACATGCACGCGGCAGCGCGACAGCAGCGCTGAGTTCAATTCGAATGAAGGATTTTCGGTAGTCGCACCGACGAACAAGATCACGCCCTTTTCAATGTGTGGCAGGAACGCATCCTGCTGCGATTTGTTGAAGCGATGCACTTCGTCGACAAACAGCACGCTGCGCTCGCCCTGAGCGAAATGGACTTCAGCTTCCGTCAGCGCTTCGCGCACATCGGCCAATCCTGACAGAACGGCAGAAATCGCGCGGAAGCGTGCCTGCGCATATTTCGCCAGTAGCAAAGCCAGCGTGGTCTTGCCGCAACCTGGTGGTCCCCACAGCACCATCGAGTGGACGCGGCCCGCTTCAATGGATCGTCGCAGCGGCATATCCGGCCCGAGCAATCGCGCCTGGCCGACGATTTCGTCCAGCGTTCGCGGACGCATGCGTTCGGCTAGAGGTTTCAGCGCGTCGGATTCGGTGAACAGTTGCGCTGCGGCTGGCATGGGTTTGCGACGTAACATGGGCGGATGATACGGAAAGTGCGTCGCTTAGACACGCGCGGATTCTGTATAATCAGCGGTCATGTCCAGTCCACATGTATTGCGCCGATCCGACTGGCACCTGTACGTGCCGAAACTTTTCGTGGTGCTGCGCCAGGGCTACGGTTTTGACGATCTGCGTCATGACCTGATCGCCGGGCTGACCGTGTCGATCGTCGCGCTGCCGCTGGCAATGGCCCTGGCGATTGCCTCGGGCGCCACGCCCGACAAGGGGCTGCATACGGCCATCGTCGCCGGGTTCCTGATTTCACTTCTGGGCGGATCGCGCGTGCAGATCGGCGGGCCGACTGCCGCGTTCATTCCGGTCGTGTTCAATGTGATCGACAAATTCGGTTACGGCGGCATGATCCTGTGCACCCTGCTCGCGGGCATCATGCTGGTCGCCGCGGGCGTATTGCGTATCGGCACCCTAATGAAATACATGCCGCAGCCGGTCATCACCGGGTTTACCTCGGGAATTGCGGTCAGTATTTTTTCAAGCCAGGTGAAAGATCTGCTCGGCCTGCAGATGGACAAGGTGCCGGCGGAGTTTCTCGCCCGCTGGAGCGCGTATTTCAGCCATTTGCCCAGCTTTAGCGGCGCCACCGTCACGCTCACACTCGGCAGTCTGGCGATCATCATCGGGCTGCGCCGCTACCGGCCCAACTGGCCGGGTTTCCTGTTCGCGGTCGTTGCCGGCGCGCTCGCCATCATCTTCGTTCACTTGCCCGTCGACACGATCGGCACACGCTTCGGCGGGATTCCGGCGACGCTGCCGCACTTCAGCTTTCCGCATATTCCTCTGGATCGCACCCGCGAGTTGTTTCCCAGCGCATTCACGATCGCCTTCCTTGCCGCGGTGGAATCGCTGCTTTCGGCCGTCGTTGCCGACGGCATGATCGGCGGCCATCACCGTTCCAATTGCGAACTCGTTGCGCAAGGCGTCGCGAATATCGCCTCATCGTTGTTCGGCGGATTGCCGGCAACCGGCGCGATCGCACGCACCGCGACCAATATCCGCTCCGGCGGGCGTTCGCCGATTTCCGGCATGGCGCATGCCCTGTTCCTGCTCTTGTTCGTGCTAGTGCTGGCGCCATTGATGAGCTATGTGCCGCTGGCCGCCCTGGCTGCCGTGCTGGTGATGGTGGCTTGGAATATGGCCGAGATCGAGAGCTTCAAGCACCTGATGAGCGGACCGGTCGGCGACCGCGCCGTGCTGCTGCTTACCTTCGGTCTGACCGTGGCGTTCGATCTGACCGTGGCTATCGAAGTCGGGCTGGTGTTGACCAGTTTCCTGTTCATGCATCGCATGAGCGAAGTCGTGGCGGTGCAATCGCAGGTCTCGCTGATCGAGGAAGATCAGGACGATTTTGCGCGCGCGCGCGGCCCCGATCAGCGTGCGCAACTGCCGCCAGGAGTTGAAGCGTTCCAGATTTCGGGGCCGCTGTTTTTTGCCGTCGCCAATCGTCTGGACGAAGTGCTCAACCAGTTCACCCGACCGCCGCGCGTGTTCATCCTGCGCCTGCGCCTGGTGCCGCTAATCGACAGCAGCGGGGTAACCGCGTTGCGCCAGATGGTCAAGCGCTGCCGGCGCAGCGGTACGCGCGTCATCCTGTCAGGACTGCGCGAGCAGCCACTGGCGATACTGGCGCAGATGAATCTGCGCGCGGACGGCATACAATTGCAATTTGCCGACAATTTTGTCGCCGCCGTGGCGCTGGCCGCGGAAGAGTCCGCGGCTACAGTCAATCCTTGACCGGATACGCCTGCGCCGCCGGCGTCGGATCACCGATCACGTCGACACCCTTCGGTGGCGTGAACTTGAACGTGCCGGCGGCAAACTTGGTATCGCGTTGCCAGTGCGAAAAGCGGATTTCCGTACTGTTTCCGAGCGTATCCTCGAAGCGCATGCTTACCAAACCGGTGGCGTCGAAACCGAGATCGCAATAATTGAACTGCGGTTCCTTGTCCTTCGATTTCAGGCGCAACCAGGTCTGGCCATCGCGCTCGCCCTGCTCGCTGGTCGTGAAATCGCGATCGAGTTGCGACAGATCGGTGAGCACAGTCAGCGGACTATGCGCTTCCTCGGTGCCCTGAGCCCGCACTGTGACCTGTTCCAGATCCGGATCGTAAATCCAGACTTTCTCGCCGTCGGCGACGATCAATTGCTTGTACGGCGAAGTCACATCCCAGCGAAACTGCCGCGGCGCCTGCAGAGCCAGTGTGCCGCGGCTGGTCTTGCCGGCGCCACCGTTGGGGTCGAGCACTTGCTGCTGGAAATCAGCGGAAACCGAATGCAGATTCTTCGCGAAGGCGTCGAGTTTCGATCGCGCGCTGTCAGCCGCGCAGACCGAGGCAGAGACAAGCAGCAAACCGCACAAAATCCAGTAGCGCATGGCTGTGATCCAGAAAACAGAAAGGCAGATAATCGGTGATTGACGCTGAATGTCGAGTATCACGCACCCAAGGTTGCGTCGAGACGGCGCTTCATTTCGATGCGGATACGTGGCGTGATCTTGCCGAGCAGCGTGGCATCGCGCGCATCGATTGTCGCGATTTTCGCAGTACGGATTACCGATGCGGCCGGCAGCCCCGCAGCGGCCAGATTCTTGATCGGCACATCGCCTGGCCAGCCGCGATTTTCGGCACTGGTGATCATCGTCACCCACAACAATCCGTGCTGATGCGTGAGTTCGGGACTGGACACAACGAGCGCCGGCCGATGCTGGCGGGTGGCGCGATCGGTGTACGGAAACGGCACCCGGACGACATCGCCGACTTCAAAGTTTGGCATACGCACGCCGGTCGGCTTCGCTATCCCATTCCGCAAACGTACGGAACGGATCGTCGGCAACGACGGTTTTGACCTTGTGCAGCGTGACGCGGTGACCTTCGATGCGGTATTCGATCTCGTCGCCATCGCGCACGCCGAGCGCAACGCGCACCGGCTGCGGGATTGTGGTTTGTGCCTTGCTGGTCAATTTGCTCGCGATCATGGCGTTTACTCCGTGCTGGAGAATACGCGAATTGTAAGGAAATTCCTTACCAGACTCAAGCGGATGGTTTCACATTTCCGGTGGTGGTGGCGCCAAGACTTCGCGGTTGCCGTTGTGTTGCTGCGCACTGACGATGCCCTCGGATTCCATCATCTCGATCAGACGCGCGGCGCGGTTGTAGCCGATCTTGAGCCGACGCTGCACGCCGGAAATTGAGGCGCGGCGCGATTCGGTGACGATGGCGACGGCCTTGTCGTACAACTCATCATAATCGCCCTCGGCGATTTCGCTGTCTTCCGGCAGACCCGATTCGCCGACCACGCGACCGTCGCCGAGCGATTGGACATCACCGAATACGCCCTCGATGTATTCGGGCCGGCCCTGGTTGCGCAAATGCGCAACGACCTTATGCACTTCGTCGTCGCCGACGAAGGCGCCGTGCACGCGTTCGGGCGTCGCCGTGCCTGGCGGCAGGTACAGCATGTCGCCATGACCGAGCAGGGTTTCTGCGCCAGATTGATCGAGGATCGTGCGGGAGTCGATCTTGCTGGAAACCTGGAACGCGATGCGCGTGGGGATATTCGCCTTGATCAGTCCCGTAATCACGTCGACCGACGGACGCTGCGTAGCCAGGATCAGATGCACGCCGGCCGCGCGCGCCTTCTGCGCCAGACGTGCGATGAGTTCTTCGACCTTCTTGCCGACGATCATCATCATGTCGGCGAATTCATCGATGATGACGACGACGTACGGCAGCGGTTCCAGCGTGGGCACAATCACCGGTTCAGTGGTATCTTCTGGCGCCTTGAACAACGGATCGGCGAGAGGTTTGCCACTGTCGCTGGCATCGCGCACTTTCTTGTTGAAGCCGGCCAGATTGCGCACGCCGACAGCGGCCATCAGCTTGTAGCGGCGTTCCATCTCGGCCACGCACCAGCGCAGCGCGTTGGCGGCTTCCTTCATGTCGGTAACGACCGGCGCGAGCAAATGCGGAATGCCTTCGTAGACCGAAAGCTCAAGCATCTTCGGGTCGATCATGATCATGCGCACATCGCGCGCGGTGGCCTTGTACAACAAGCTCAGCACCATCGCGTTCAGCGCCACGGACTTGCCTGATCCGGTAGTGCCAGCGACGAGCAGATGCGGCATCTTCTGAAGATCCACGACCACCGGGCGGCCGCCGATATCTTTGCCGAGCGCCAATGCTACCGGCGATTTGACGTTGTCGTATTTCTCCGAGCGCAAAATTTCGGAAAGGTAGACGATTTCGCGATTGGCGTTCGGAATCTCCAGACCGATCACCGATTTGCCCGGAATCACATCGACCACGCGCACGCTGGTCACGGAAAGTCCGCGAGCGATGTCCTTGTCCAGATTGCTGATCTGACTGCCCTTGATGCCCGCTGCAGGTTGCAGCTCGAAGCGAGTGATCACCGGACCGGGATAGACGCCGACAACCTGCGCATCGATGCGAAAATCCTTGAGTTTGAGTTCGACCTGGCGCGACAGGGCTTCGAGAGTTTCTTCGGAGTAACCCTTGACCTGTTGCTGCGGCTCGTCGAGCAAGGACAGTGGTGGCAGATCGGAATCGGCGATGCCCGAAAACAGCGGGATCTGCTGCTCGCGTTCGGCGCGTTCGCTTTTTTCCACCGCACTAAAGACCGGCTCAATGCGGATCGGCTCGCGTTTGGATTGCTTGACGGTTTCGGCCTTGCGCACGCTCTCGCGCTCGCCGCGCGCAGCACGGGCGACGCGTACATCGCCAGCCTTGCGCGCGCGTGATCCGAGCCAACCGAAAGCATTCATCACGCCGCGGCCGATTCCATCCATCACCCGGAACCAGGAAATGCCCGTCGCCAGCGTTAAAGCGACCAGAAACACAGCGAACAGGAACAGGCTTGCGCCCAGAACATCGACGCCGCGTATCAGCAACTGGCCGACGACCTGACCAAGAATGCCGCCGCCGCCTGCGGGCAGTGCCTGTGCGACGGATGCTTGCAGGTAGGCCAAACCCGTGCCGCTGATGAAAAATGCCACACCGCCGATCAGGCGCAAGGTGGGTTCCAGCGGCGAATCGCCGTGGTTGTCGCGACCACGGAACAACGACCAGCCGAACAACAGCAAAAGTATGGGAAATGCGTAGGCTAGGTAACCGAACAGATAAAAAGCCAGATCGGCTGCCCACGCGCCAATAGCGCCACCCAGATTATGCAAATGTTCCGGACGACCGGCGTGCGACCAACCCGGATCCAGCGGGTTGTATGTGACCAGACACAGCAGCAGATACACGGCTACCGGCGCGAGCAGCAGAAACGCTGCCTCGCGCAGGCGGCGTTGCATGGCATCGCTGGCTGTGCTGGTGGATTTGCTCTTCAGATCGCGCGCCACCGCGTGATCCTACTTGAAGTTCGATTCATAAGTTATTGTTTTCAATCTAACTTCATACCTTTCAATGCCGGATGTACAATTTTCCCGTTTTCCACATTGATGCCGCTGGCGAGTGGCGCGAACTTGCGCCAATGCTTGTCGCTTGCCAGACGTTGCACGTAGGGAAGAATCGCCGCGCAGATCGCTTGCGACGACGTTTGCGGCACCGCGCCGGGCATATTGGTAACGGCAAAATGGGTCACGCCATCGACAACATAAGTGGGATCGGCATAAGTCGTGGGCTTGGACGTTTCAAAGCAACCGCCCTGATCGATGGAAATATCCACCAGCACGCTGCCCGCTTCCATCGACTTGACCATCTTGCGCGTGACCACATGCGGCGCCTTGGCGCTGGGGATCAGCACCGCGCCGATGACCAGATCGGCATCGCGCACTTCGCGGGCGACGTATTCTTCATACGGATACAGTGCGGTGACGTTGGAACCCAGCGCCATCATCTGCGCCAGCCGATCCGGGCGCTTGTCGAACACGACCACGTTGGCGCCACCGGCCGCCGCCAGCGCCGCGGAATTGCCACCGGCCGCCCCCGCTCCCAGCACCACGACCTTGCCGCGTTCGGTCGAAGGCAGGCCGCCAAGCAGCTTGCCCTTGCCGCCGGCAGGCTGATGCAGCAGATGTGTGCCGATCTGCACGGCGATACGTCCGGCAATGATCGACATCGGCGCCAGCAAGGGCAGCGAACCGTCGGCTTCTTGCACCGATTCGAATGCGACGCCAGTCAGACCGATGTCGAGCAGGCGCTTGGTCAGCTTTGGCTCGGGCGCCAGATGCAGGTAGCAAAACAGCAAGTGATCCTTGCGCAGCAATTTCAGATCGCCGGCGATGGGTTCCTTTACCTTGACGATCAGCTCGCCGACGTCGTAGAGCTTTTTCGCGGTCGGCACCAGCTTGACGCCAACGCGGCGGTATTCGTCATCGGAAAATCCGCTTTTCGTGCCGGCGCCTTCCTGCACGTAAACCTGATTACCACGGCGGATCAGATCGTGACACGCCGCCGGAACCAGCGCGACGCGGCCTTCGAGGGTTTTGGTTTCAGACGGAACACCGATACGCATGAGTCGCTCCAATGAAAGATAGGCTGCGGACTTGATTCGGCGCGCGCGGCACCCCATGCTTCGGGTTCGCCTTTCTGCGCGCTTCATCGCACCGCTTCAGCAACGAGAATTATACATGACCACCCCCAAGCATTCGCGCCTGATCATTCTCGGTTCCGGACCCGCCGGATACACCGCCGCAGTCTACGCCGCGCGCGCCAACCTGAAGCCAACCCTGATCACCGGATTGCAGCAAGGCGGCCAGTTGATGACCACCACCGATGTCGACAACTGGCCCGGCGACATCGAGGGCCTGCAAGGTCCGGCGCTGATGGAACGCATGCAAAAGCACGCCGAGCGCTTCGCCACCGAATTGCTGTTCGACCATATCCACACTGCCGATCTGTCGCAGCGGCCGTTTCGTCTGATCGGCGACAACAGTGAATACCGTTGCGACGCACTGATCATCGCCACCGGCGCCACCGCGAAGTATCTCGGAATTCCATCCGAGGAAAAATTCAAGGGTCAGGGCGTGTCTGCCTGCGCCACCTGCGACGGTTTCTTCTTCCGCGATCAGGAGGTCGCCGTGATCGGCGGCGGCAACACGGCGGTCGAAGAAACCTTGTACCTGGCCAATATCGTGAAGAAAGTCACGCTCGTGCATCGGCGCGACAAGTTCAAGGCCGAGAAAATCCTGCAGGACAAACTCTTCGCAAAACAGCAAAGTGGAAAAGTGGAAATTGTCTGGAACCACAGCGTCGACGAGGTACTCGGCGACAACACCGGTGTCACTGGCGTGCGCCTGAAAGACGTGCAGAATGGCAGCACGCGTGAAATCAAGGTTACCGGACTGTTCGTCGCCATCGGCCACACGCCGAACACGGCCCTGTTCGACGGACAACTCGACATGAAAGGTGGTTATATCAAGATCAAGTCGGGCATCGACGGCGGCGCCACCGCGACCAGTGTTCCAGGCGTGTTCGCCGCCGGTGACGTGGCCGATCAGGTCTACCGTCAGGCCGTGACCTCGGCCGGTTTCGGCTGTATGGCGGCACTGGACGCGGAGAAATATCTAGACAAACTGGGTCTAGCCAACTGATCGCAAGATATCAATCGTCATTCCGGCGGCATGGCAGGTGGAGTAACGCAAAAACTGGATTCCCGCCTTCGCGGGAATGACGAGCAAAAGCTATGAGGACCGCTCGCTTCCACTCGACTCTGACTGAAATCGATGCCGGCGACTGGAATGCGCTCCTGCCCGACGACAATCCCTTCGTCGATCATGCCTTTCTGGCTGGACTGGAGCAGCGCGACTGTCTCGATCCCGTCTACGGCTGGCGGCCACACCATCTTGCCTTGTATACAAATGGACAATTAGCCGCTGCAGCACCGCTATATCTGAAAACCAATTCGCATGGCGAATACGTATTCGACTGGTCCTGGGCCAACGCCTATGCCCGCAATGGTCTGGAGTACTACCCGAAACTGCTGTGCGCCGTGCCCTATTCGCCCGTGACCGGGCCACGGCTGCTGGTCGGCAACGGCGCAGACTCGGGCGTTTTGCGTGCCGCCTTGATCGATACGGTGCGCGCGGAGTCGGACCGGCTTGGCCTGTCATCCGCGCACCTGAATTTCGCCACCGCAGCGGATGCGCCGGTGTTCGCAAACGGCGACTGGTTGCCACGCTTCGACTGGCAATTCCATTGGGAAAACGTGGCCGGTGAACATGGCGACTGGCGCGATTTTGCCGATTTCCTCGATGCGCTGATACCGAAGAAACGCAAGAATATTCGTCAGGAACGCGCCCATGTCGCACGCGCCGGAGTGCGTTGCGAGATTCTCCACGGCGACGAGATGAGTGCGCAGGACTGGCGTGCACTGCACAATTTCTACAATTCCACATTTATCGCCAAAGGCAATCATCCGGCATTGACCCTGCCCTTCTTCCAGCATCTTGGCGCCAACATGCCGCGCAAGCTGTTTGCCGTATTTGCGCGGCGCGGCACGCAAACCATCGCTGCTGCGGTATTCCTGCGCAGCAGCAACACGCTTTACGGCCGCTATTGGGGCTGCACGGAAGAAATTCCCGGACTGCATTTCGAGGCCTGCTATTACCAAGGCATCGACTATTGCCTGCGCCACGGCCTGCGGCGTTTCGAGCCCGGCGCCCAAGGCGAACACAAACTCGCGCGCGGTTTTCTGCCGACGCTGACGCGCTCGTTCCACTATCTGGCCGATCCGCGCTTTCGCGCGGCCGTGCGCGATGCGCTCGTGCACGAGGCCTCGGCGCTGCATGATTATCACGCCGAACTGATGGCGCACTCGCCGTACGCGACATCACCATGATTCGCATTCCGATCCTGCGTGACGGCGTAACCGAACCATTCCCGCCGGTGGAATCAGCGTTGGATGAACCCAATGGCCTGCTCGCCGCCGGTGGCGATCTGTCGCCACAGCGTTTGCTCGACGCCTATCGTCACGGCATCTTTCCGTGGTTTTCCGAAGGCGAACCGATCCTGTGGTGGTCGCCCAATCCACGCACGGTGTTCGCAACGGACAAAGTCCACATTTCCATAAAGCTGCATCGCTGGCTCAAGCGCTGTGGCTGGACAATTCGTGCCGACACCGCCTTCGCCGAAGTCATGCGCGCCTGCGCCGCGCCGCGTGCAGGCCAGCCCGGAACCTGGATCACGCGCGCGATGTTCGATGCCTACCGTGAACTGCACGCGCTCGGCCACGCGCATTCGATCGAAATCTTCGATGGCGAGACACTGGCCGGCGGGAT
Organism: Rudaea sp.; assembly: GCA_025451955.1. Lineage (GTDB taxonomy): Bacteria > Pseudomonadota > Gammaproteobacteria > Xanthomonadales > Rhodanobacteraceae > Rudaea. Next base: position 20,939 of record JANWJJ010000014.1, read on the forward strand.
TTATGGCATCGCCATCGGCCGCATGTTTTTCGGCGAATCGATGTTCAGCCGTGCGACCAACGGATCGAAAGTCGCGTTGATTGCGCTATGCCGTGGATTGCACGACTGGGGATTCCCGTTGCTCGATGCGCAGGCCGCCTCGCCGCATTTGGCGTCGATGGGCGCATTCGAGATTTCCCGCGCTGAATTTACCACCCGCATCTCCAACGCATGTGCCGAACCCGGAGTGATGGGTTCGTGGCGCGCGAAGTGGTCGTTGATGACTGCGTCGGATTTGGCTTGACCGATTGAATTTCGCTTCACGCCGCGCCGCGATCGTGTAGAATGCCGCGCCGCAGGGTCGCCCCGACCCGAATCAGCGAACCCATGGCAAAAGACGATCAAATCGAAATGGAAGGCACGGTGCTGGACACCCTGCCCAACACAATGTTCCGCGTGAAGCTTGAGAATGGCCACGTCGTAACCGCGCACATTTCCGGACGCATGCGCAAGAACTACATCCGCATCCTGACCGGCGACAAGGTCAAGGTCGAGATGACGCCCTACGACCTGACCAAGGCGCGGATCACCTACCGCACAAAGTGAGTTCAGGATGAACTCATCCCGTGCAGTACATGGATGTATGCTGACACGGGATCCAGTGTCACAAGTGTAGAACTGGATGACCAGCTCCGCTGTTGAAGGCCCCGCCTGCGCGGGAATGACGAGCTAGGACTCCACAACCGCCGGCAGCTTCTGCTCGGCCTCGATCCGCACCTCGATCTTGTCGTCCTTGACGCTCAGATAAACGCGCCCGCCTTCGGCGAGTTTGCCGAACAGCAGTTCGTCGGCGAGTGGGCGTTTGACGTTTTCCTGAATCACGCGCGCCATCGGACGTGCGCCCATCTGCGCATCGAAGCCGTGTTCGGCCAGCCAGCGGCGCGAGTCGGCGTCGACGTGCAACGAAACGTGTTTTTCCTGTAACTGCATTTCCAGCTCGATCAGGAATTTGTCGACCACACGCAGAATGTGCTCCATATCGAGTGCCGCGAACTGGATGATCGCGTCCAGGCGATTGCGGAATTCCGGCGAGAACGCGCGACGAATCGTTTCCATCGCGTCAGTGGCGTGACTTTGCTCGACGAAACCGATCGAGCGCCGCGCCGCCTGCGATGCGCCGGCGTTGGTCGTCATCACCACGATCACGTTGCGGAAATTCGCTTCGCGGCCATTGGTGTCGGTGAGTTTGCCGTGATCCATAATCTGCAACAGGATGTTGTAGACGTCCGGGTGTGCCTTTTCGATCTCATCGAGCAGCAATACGCAATGCGGATGCTTGGTGATCTGCTCGGTGAGCAGACCGCCCTGATCGAAACCGACGTAGCCCGGCGGCGCGCCGATCAGGCGCGAGACCGAATGCGCTTCCATGTATTCGGACATGTCGAAACGCACCAGTTCGATGCCGAGTTGCAGCGCAAGCTGGCGCGTGACCTCGGTCTTGCCGACGCCGGTCGGGCCGGCCAGCAGGAAACTGCCGATCGGTTTCTGCGCATTGCCCAAACCCGAGCGCGCCATCTTGATCGACGCGGCCAGCGCGTCGATGGCCTTGTCCTGACCGAACACGACCATCTTGAGATTACGGTCGAGATTGCGCAGCACGTCGCGATCCGAAGCCGATACCTGTTTCGGTGGAATACGCGCCATGCGTGCGATGATGAACTCGATTTCCGGCACGTCGACGACCGTCTTGCGATCTTTCTCGGGCATCAGACGTTGGCGTGCGCCGGCCTCGTCGATCACGTCGATGGCCTTGTCCGGCAGCAGACGATCGCCGATGTGTTTGACCGACAGATCGACCGCGGCCTTGAGGGCATCGTTCGTGTATTCGACCTTGTGATGCTCCTCAAAGCGCGATTTCAGTCCCTTGAGGATTTCGATACTTTCGGCGACGCTGGGTTCGACCACGTCGATCTTCTGGAAACGCCGCGCCAGCGCGCGATCCTTCTCGAACACGCCGCGGAATTCCTGAAACGTGGTCGAGCCGATGCAGCGCAACTCGCCGGAAGCAAGTACGGGCTTGATCAGGTTCGACGCATCCATCGTGCCGCCGCTGGCCGAGCCGGCGCCGATGATCGTGTGGATCTCGTCGATGAACAGAATCGCGTGCGGCTGCTTTTTCAATTCCGCGATCACCGCCTTCAGGCGCTTCTCGAAATCGCCGCGATACTTGGTGCCGGCAACCAGGGAACCCATGTCGAGCGCGTAGATCACGCATTCCTTCAGCACGTCGGGCACATCGTTCTCGACGATGCGCTTGGCCAGGCCTTCGGCCAGCGCCGTCTTGCCGACGCCGGCCTCACCAACGTACAAGGGATTGTTCTTGCGCCGGCGGCACAGCACCTGGATCGTGCGTTCGACTTCCTCGATGCGACCGATCAGTGGGTCGATCTTGCCTTGCTTGGCCAGTTCGTTGAGGTTGCTGGCGAAATCGGTCAGTGGATTACCATGCGGTTCTTCGCCGCCCTCGCCTTCCTTGCCGGGCTCAGCTCCAGGCTGCGGGCTGGATTCCTGACCAATCTTGGCGATGCCATGCGAGATGTAATTGACCACATCGATACGCGCAACTTCCTGCTGATTGAGAAAGTACACGGCGTGCGAGTCCTTCTCGCCGAAGATCGCGACCAGCACATTGGCGCCGGTGACTTCCTTGCGGCCCGAGGATTGCACGTGATAAACCGCGCGTTGCAGCACACGCTGAAAACCAAGCGTCGGCTGGGTATCGCGCTCGTCGCTGGTCGGCAAGACCGGCACGGTTTCGAGGATGATCGATTTCAGATCCTTGCCGAGCTTGGCCGTATCGGCGCCGCAGGCGCGCAGCACCGCCGCCGCCGAAGGATTTTCGAGCAGGGCCAGTAATAGATGCTCCACGGTCATGAACTCGTGGCGCTGCTCGCGCGCTTCCTTGTAGCACTGGCCGATGGTGAGTTCGAGGTCTTTGCTGAACATTGGGCTTGCCCTGTGTAATGCCTGCTGAAAGAAATGGGGTCGGCAGGGTTTTTCTAAAGTCAGGTCTTTTCCAAAGTGCACAAAAGCGGGTGCTGATGGGATCGTGAAAACTCGTTGACCTGAGTCACCTTGGTTTCCGCCACCTCGCGAGTAAATACGCCGCACACGCCCTTGCCGCGCGTATGTACATGCAACATCACCTGGGTGGAAAGCTCGCGCGACATGTTGAAGAAAGTCTCCAGCACCACGATGACAAAGTCCATCGGCGTAAAGTCATCATTGAGCAACACGACCTGGTACAGCGGCGGGCGCTGCACTTCCGGACGCGCCTCCTCGACGACAACGCCCTGCTGGTGTTCGGATTGACGTTCGTTCTGCTGCGACATGAGGATCGTGACTGCGTGGTTGTGTCGGTTTGATTATAACGTCCACCGGCACCGCCGCCGGTCATTCGATGTCATCGACATATGGCCTCGTGTACCATTCATCAAGCATGAATCGGACCAGTTTCCGCAACGAAGACAACGAGACCATCTGGCGCCCGGATGTGACCGTCGCCAGCATCGTGCCGCACGCCGGCCGTTTCCTGCTGGTCGAGGAAGCTGTGCGCGGCGAACTGGTGCTCAACCAGCCGGCAGGGCATCTCGAACCGGACGAATCCCTGCTCGATGCCGCATGCCGCGAAACCCTCGAAGAAACCGGCTGGAGCATCGAATTGACCGATCTGGTCGGCATTTATCAATGGATGAATCCGGACAACGACAGTCATTTCCTGCGCTTCACCTTCGCGGCGCGCCTACTCCGGCACGATCCGCAGCGCCGCCTGGACGAAGGAATCGTGCGCGCATTGTGGCTCTCGCGTACGGAAATCGCCGCCGAGCACGCCCGCCTGCGCAGTCCGATGGTGCTGCGCAGCGTCGACGACTGGCTGGCAGACAAGCGCCTGCCGCTGGATGCGCTCACCCACTTGCCGACCACGCCGCGATGAACGCGTCGCCCAGCATCATGCTCGGCGTCTCCGGTGGCGTCGATTCTTCCGTCGCCGCATTGCTGCTCAAGCGCGCAGGTTACGCTGTCAGCGGCCTGTTCATGCAGAACTGGGAAGAAGACGAACGCTTCGGCGAATGTCATGCCGACCGCGACCGCACCGATGCCTTGCGCGTCTGCGCCATGCTCGATATTCCGTTTCACGCTCGCAATTTCGCGGCCGAGTATTGGGATCGTGTATTTGCGCATTTTCTGGACGAATATCGCGCCGGACGCACGCCGAATCCGGATGTGCTGTGCAATCGCGAGATCAAGTTCAAGACCTTTCTCGATCACGCCCGTGCACTCGGCGCCGACAAGATCGCCACGGGTCACTATGCGCGCACCGATTGCGCCGACGGTCGCCAGCGTCTGCTGCGCAGCCGCGACGACAACAAGGATCAGAGCTATTTCTTGTATACGCTGGGTCAGGAACAGTTGGCCGCGACGTTGTTTCCGGTCGGCGAACTACCCAAACCCGAGGTGCGCCGGCTCGCGCGCGAAGCGAAGTTGCCGACCCACGACAAGAAGGATTCGACTGGCATCTGTTTCATTGGCGAACGCGATTTCCGCGAATTTCTCGGTCACTACATTCCGGCGCGCAAGGGCGAAATGCAAACGCCCGAAGGCGAACGGATCGGCGAACACGACGGCGTGATGTATTACACGCTCGGTCAACGCAATGGTCTCGGCATCGGCGGCCGCCGCGATGCTGGCAGCGCGCCGTGGTACGTGGTCGGCAAGAATGTCGCCGCCAACGTTCTGTACGTGGCTCAGGGCAACGAAACCCGCTGGCTGCAATCCGCGCGGCTGCAAGCGAGCGAGCTGAGTTGGGTTGCCGGATCGCCGCCGGCCGCGGAATTCCGCTGCACCGCGAAAACCCGCTATCGCCAGCCGGATCAGGCTTGTCGCGTGCAAATTTGCGACAATGGCTGCATTGTGGAATTCGATACTGCGCAACGTGCGGTCACGCCGGGACAATCGGTGGTGTTCTATCGCGGCGAGGAATGCCTGGGCGGCGGCATTATCGATGCCACGGATGCGCCATTTGGTGGCATGGATACGCCATGAGAGAAGGCAGAGTCATCGCCCTGGCCGGCCTGTTTCAGGCGCTTGCCCTGGTGCGCGCCGTCGCCACCCGCGGCAGTTGCGATGCGCAGTCCATGCGCCAGAGCATCGCCAGCGTGTTTCGCATCGACGCCGACAGTCCCGCCGATGTCTACGCTGGCGTTGGCAATCTGCGGCTCGGGTTGGAAACCCTGCTCGCGCAACTCGATGAACGCGGCAAGCGCGACCCTGTGCTCACGCGCCTGGCTGTCAGCGTGATGCACCTGCAGCGCACGCTCGCAGCACACCCGGACACCTTGCGCGCGCTGCGCACCGGCGTCGAAAACCTGTCCGCGCTCGCCGTCCAGGCCGAAGCCGGACAGGTGAATATCGACGCTCGGATCGCGCAGTTGTACACCGAAACGCTTTCGCAATTGCATCCGCGGGTAATCGTCGAAGGCAATCCGGCATTTCTGCAACAGACCGTGCAAGTCAACCAGATTCGCGCCCTGCTGCTGGCCGCGGTCCGCGCCACCGTGCTTTGGCGCCAACTCGGCGGCAGCCAGATCCGCCTGTTGTTCCGCCGTCGCCAGTACGCCATGCTGGCGCGCGGGTTGCTCGCACGGTGTACGCTGGATGGAAGCTGACGCAGCACCCCGCATTGCGCGATAATAGACGGCTCGCACGCGGTTCGATGCGCGCCATTCCAGCCAAGACGCAAGGAGCTTTCCATGTCCGATTCATTCGCCACTCACGACACCCTCGAAGTCGACGGCAAGCGCTACACCATCGCCAGCCTCGCCAAACTTGGTGCACGCTTCGACATCAAGCGCCTGCCGTATTCGATGAAAATCCTGCTCGAAAACCTGCTGCGGCATGAAGACGGCGTCAACGTCACCGCAAAGGAAATCGAGGCAGTCGCGAAATGGGATGCGAAGAAGGAACCGGATACCGAAATCGCCTTTATGCCCGCGCGCGTGGTGTTGCAGGATTTCACCGGCGTGCCCTGCGTAGTCGATCTGGCGGCGATGCGTGATGCCATCGTCAAGCTGGGCGGCAACGCGAAAATGATCAATCCGCTGATTCCGTCCGAACTCGTCATCGACCATTCGGTGCAAGTCGACAAGTTCGGCGGCGCCGAGTCGCTCGACCTGAACGTCAAGATCGAATTCGAACGCAATCAGGAGCGCTACGGCTTCCTGCGCTGGGGTCAGAAAGCACTGAACAATTTCAAGGTGGTGCCGCCGCGCACCGGCATCGTGCATCAGGTCAATCTGGAATATCTCGCGCGCGTGGTGATGATCGGCGAAAAAGACGGCGCGACCTGGGCCTATCCCGATACCTTGTTCGGCACCGACTCGCATACGACGATGGTCAATGGTTTGGGTGTGCTCGGTTGGGGCGTGGGCGGCATCGAAGCCGAAGCCGCCATGCTCGGTCAGGCGTCGTCGATGCTGATTCCGCAAGTGGTCGGCTTCAAGCTGACCGGCAAGTTGCCCGAAGGCGCAACCGCCACCGATCTTGTTTTGACCGTCACCCAGATGCTGCGCAAGCACGGCGTGGTCGGCAAATTCGTGGAATTCTTCGGCGACGGCTTGCAGCATCTGCCGCTGGCCGATCGTGCGACCATCGGCAATATGGCGCCGGAATATGGCGCGACCTGCGGCATTTTCCCGGTCGATGCCGAAGCCCTGCGCTATCTGCATCTTTCCGGCCGCGACGAAGGCCATATCCGCGTGGTCGAGGCCTACGCCCGCGCACAGGGCCTGTGGCACGACGCGAATTCGCCGGCGGCAGAATTCTCGTCCATGCTCGAACTGAACATGGCCGAGGTCAAACCCTCGCTAGCCGGTCCGAAACGTCCGCAGGATCGCGTGCTGCTCGGCGACATGGCCAAGAGCTATCAACAGGCACTGACTGCCCTGGCCGCGACGCAAAAACCGAAGAATGGCGATCATGCACGTTTTGCCAACGAAGGCGGCGATACGGCCATCGGCCACGATGCCAGCGTGGCGGAAGCCGGCAAACACGTCCACGCTGATCAGCTAGGCAACGGCTCGGTGGTCATTGCCGCCATCACTTCATGCACCAATACATCCAATCCGGCGGTGATGCTCGGCGCCGGTCTGCTGGCGCGCAATGCAGTCGCGAAGGGATTGAAGGTCAAACCCTGGGTCAAGACCTCGCTCGCGCCCGGCTCGCTGGTCGTGACCGATTATCTGAAGAAAGCCGGCGTGCTCGGCGAACTCGAGAAGCTCGGCTTCTTCCTCGTCGGCTACGGCTGCACGACTTGCATCGGCAACTCCGGCCCGCTGCCGCAGGAAGTGTCGGCAGGCATCGCCAAGGACGATCTGGCCGTCGCCGCCGTGCTGTCGGGCAATCGCAACTTCGAGGGTCGCGTGCACCCGGAAGTGAAAATGAATTACCTGGCGTCGCCACCACTCGTCGTCGCCTTTGCTTTGGCCGGCACGGTCGACATCGATCTGACTACCCAACCTCTCGGTAACGGCAGCGATGGCAAGCCGGTTTATCTGAAGGATATCTGGCCATCGACCAAGGAAATCGGCGATGTCGTCGCGCGCACGCTCAGCCCCGACATGTTCAAGCACAACTACGCCGACGTGTTCAAGGGCGACAGCCGCTGGAACCAGATCGCGGCGCCCGACGGTGAACGCTATGTCTGGGACAACAAATCGACCTACATCAAGAACCCACCCTACTTCGACGGCATGAGCATGCAGCCGGGCAAGATCGCCGACATTCGCGGCGCGCGTTGCCTCGGCCTGTTCGGCGATTCGATCACCACCGATCATATCTCGCCGGCAGGTGACATCAAGGCGACGTCGCCGGCTGGTCAGTTCCTGCAGGGCAATGGCGTGGTCAAGGCCGACTTCAATTCCTATGGTTCGCGCCGCGGCAATGACGACGTGATGGTGCGCGGCACCTTCGCCAATATCCGCATCAAAAACCAGATGCTCGGTGGTGAGGAAGGCGGCAATACCTTGTATTTCGAGTCGAACAAGAGCGCCGGCGAGAAGCTGTCGATCTACGACGCCGCGATGAAGTATAAAAAGGCAAATGTTCCCCTGGTCGTGATCGCCGGCAAGGAATACGGCACCGGCTCCTCGCGCGACTGGGCCGCGAAAGGCACCTTGCTGCTCGGTGTAAAGGCTGTGATTGCGGAAAGCTTCGAGCGCATCCACCGCTCCAACCTGGTCGGCATGGGCGTGCTGCCCTTGCAGTTCATTGATGGCAGCAATGCGAAAAGTCTCGGATTGAAAGGCGACGAGGTGTTCGAAATCACCGGCCTGAATGACGGCGTAGCAAAAGAAGTTGAAGTCGCCGCCGGATCGAAAAAGTTCAAGGCCAGGGTACTGCTGCTGACGCCAAAGGAAATCGAGTACTACCGTCACGGCGGAATTCTGCCCTACGTGCTACGGCAGTTGGCGGGAAACGCGAAGGCGGCGTGACCCCTCAATATATGCGGAGCGTCATCCCGGCAGGGACTGCCGGGATCCAGGCTGCATGGATGCCACGATTACGAAAATGCTTCATGCCATCCTTGGCCTCTGGATTCCGGCATTCCCTGCCGGAATGACAAAACATCAGAGCTTCTGCTCCCAGCTCGCGTTGTAGCAGTGCCAGTCGCGGCCATCGCGCTTCCAGCCACTGGTGATGGCATAGATCGCACCGTGTTCGGGCAGCAGGCCGCCCGAACCGCCGGTCAGTGTCGCCACGACGTGCACGGTGGCCCGATCGCCTTGCAGATCGACATCGATCGGGCCCAGAGTCACGCCGACCTTGTCGTTGCTCAAGACTTCGACTCGCAGGATATTCGCCAATTCGCGGCGATCGACCGTGCCATCCTGACCCGCAAAATCGGCGCTGATCCAGGCCATGAAGTCGCGCGGCTGATGGGCTTGCACGGCTTGCTGCATCGCCGCGATCGCATCGCGGATCCGGGTTTCGTCGGGCTTGCGCGCGCACGCCGCAAGCGCGATTGGCACAGCCAGCAGGCACAGCACGAAGCACCGGTTCATGTCCTGTATGCTGCACCCGAAGCGCACGCGCCGCAATGCAGCTTGCCGACTTTTCCGGCACTGTGTTGAAATTGACTCGTGGCGCGACGTTCGCAACGAAATCCCGAGGGGAACAATGACGATGAACAGCAGTGATCGCCCATGGCTCGCCAGTTATCCGCAAGGAGTTCCGGCACAGATCGACACTGAGCAATACAGCTCGATCGCAGGCGTACTCGAAAGCGCCTGCGATCGCTTCCGCCATCGCCCCGCATTTTCGAATATGGGCAAGACGCTCGGCTACAGCGACATCGATCGCCTGAGCCGGCAGTTCGCATCCTATCTGCTCAACGATCTCAAATTGAACAAGGGCGATCGTGTCGCGATCATGCTGCCGAACATCCTGCAGTATCCGGTGGCGATTTTTGGCGTACTGCGTGCCGGGCTCACCGTCGTCAACACCAATCCGATGTACACCGCACGCGAGCTGCGCCACCAATTGCACGACGCCAGCGTCAGCGCCATCATCGTACTCGACAACTTTGCCGCGACCTTGGCCGAAGTGCTGCACGACACGCCGTGCCAGCACGTCATCACGACCGGACTCGGTGATTTGCTCGGATTCCCGAAAGCAGCGATCGTGAATTTCGTCGTCAAACACGTGAAGAAACTGGTGCCGGCGTACCGCATTGATCACGCCGTGCGTTTCAATACCGCGCTCGCACGCGGTGCACGCAAGGCACCGCCGAAAGTCACGCCGGAGCAAGACGATATCGCGTTCCTGCAATACACCGGCGGCACCACCGGCGTGGCCAAGGGCGCGATGCTGACGCACGGCAACATGGTCGCGAATATGCAGCAGGCATCGGCCTGGATCGGCGCCAATGTGCGCGAAGGCGAGGAAATCATCGTCACCGCGATTCCGCTGTACCACATCTTTGCGCTGACCGCGAACTGCCTGGTGTTCATGAAATTCGGCGGACTCAACCACTTGATCACGAATCCGCGCGACATGCCCGGCTTCGTCAAGATCCTGCAAAGCCTGCGCATGACCGCGATCACCGGCGTGAACACACTGTTCAATGGCCTGCTCAATACGCCGGGATTCGACAAGGTCGATTTTTCCGCGTTGCATCTCTCCCTCGGCGGCGGCTCGGCGGTGCAGCGCAGCGTTGCCGAACGCTGGAAGAAAACCACCGGCGTGACCCTGGTCGAAGCCTACGGGCTTACCGAAACCGCGCCCGCCGTGTGTATGAATCCGCTCGACCTGGCCGAGTACAACGGCTCGATCGGCTTGCCGATACCGAGCACCGATGTTTCCATCCAGGACGACGACGGCAAGCCGCAGCCGAGCGGCACACCCGGCGAACTGTGCGTGCGTGGGCCGCAGGTGATGAAGGGTTACTGGCAGCGTCCGGAGGAAACCGCAAAGGTACTCGGCAGCGACGGCTGGCTGCATACTGGCGACATCGCAAGCATGGACGAGAAAGGCTATTTCACCATCGTCGATCGCAAGAAGGACATGATCCTAGTATCCGGCTTCAACGTCTATCCAAACGAAATCGAGGACGTAGTCAGCCAATGTCCGGGCGTGCTCGAAGTCGCGGCAGTCGGCGTGCCGGACGAAAAATCCGGCGAAGCGGTGAAAATCGTGGTGGTGAAGAAAGACCCCGCGCTCACCGTCGAGATTCTCAAGGCCCACTGCAAGGCCAATCTCACCGGCTACAAACTTCCCAAGTACATCGAGTTTCGCGAATCCTTGCCGAAAACGAATGTCGGCAAGATTCTGCGCCGGGAATTGCGCGATCCGACGCCCGCGAATGCGCCCTAGTCGAATTGTTCGAGCCGGTCCGCGTAGCCACCGAGCAGATTCCACAACGGGGTTTCCTTCTCCGGTGGAATGCGCGCATAGGCGAAACCGACGTGATCCGCAGTCACCCTGGCCACGATCGCATCGACATGGATGTTCAAATCCTCGCCGATGATCATGTCCAGCGCGTACAGCTCGCCAAGTTCGCCGTTCCAGCCAGCCGGGCGCAGCACCAGCACGCCGGTGGCGGAGATGTCTTCGATCTCGCTCGACCATGCTTCGGCGCCGTGCATCATCAACACCGCCGAATGGATTGCCATGCGTGCGTGACGCCAGCCGCCTTGCTCCGATTGCCGATTCATCGTCTCGAATGATCCTGTGACAAAATTCGCCGCTCCATGCTAACCGCTGCAGAGCCACCCAGCGATCTAGCAATATTCAAGCCAAAACCCTACGATTCCGGCCGCATATAGGGAAACAGCAGCACATCGCGGATTGATGGCACATCGGCGAACAACATCACCAGTCGATCGATGCCGACGCCCAAGCCGCCGGTCGGTGGCATGCCGTATTCCAGCGCGCGAATATAGTCAGCGTCGAAATGCATGGCTTCGTCGTCGCCGGAATCCTTCGCCGCAACCTGGGCACGGAAACGTACGGCCTGATCCTCCGGATCGTTCAACTCGGAGAATCCGTTAGCCAATTCCTTGCCGCCAACGAACAACTCGAAGCGGTCGGTGATGCCGGAGTCCGAATCGTTCGCGCGCGCCAGCGGTGACACTTCCGTCGGATACGCGGTGATAAAGGTCGGCTGCACGAGCGAGCTTTCCACAGTTTTCTCGAAAATCTCCAGTAGCAATTTGCCCCAGCCGTAATCCGGCTTGACCGGAATTTTCAGTCGCGCGCAGTGCGCACGCAGCGCGGCGACATCACGCATTTGGCTGGCCGCAATCTCCGGATTGTGATGCTGCACGGCTTCGTCCAAACGCCAGCGCCGGAACGGCGCACCGACATCGATCGCGCGCCCTTCCCACTCCAGTTGCGTCTTGCCCAACGCAATCTTTGCGGTCTCGCGGATCATGTCTTCGGTCAGATCCATGACCTCGTTGTAGGTGGCGTAAGCCTGATACAACTCGAGCATGGTGAATTCGGGATTGTGCCGGGTCGACACGCCCTCGTTGCGGAAGTTGCGGTTGATTTCGTACACGCGCTCGATGCCGCCAACGACCAGACGCTTCAGGTACAGTTCCGGCGCCACGCGCAGATACATGTCGATATCCAGCGCGTTGTGGTGGGTGACGAACGGCCGCGCCGTGGCGCCGCCGGGAATCGCATGCATCATCGGTGTTTCGACTTCGACAAATCGGCGCTGCGGGCTTTCCAGGTAATCGCGAATGCAGCGGATCATGTGCGCACGCAAGGCGAACACGCGGCGCGATTCCGGCGTGACGATCAAATCCACATAACGCTGGCGATAACGTTGTTCGATGTCGGCCAGGCCATGCCATTTGTCCGGCAGCGGCCGCAGCGACTTGGTCAACAAATGCAACTTTTCCACTTTTACCGAAAGCTCGCCGGTCTTGGTGCGCATCAACGGCCCTTCCGCACCGACGATATCGCCGACATCCCAGGATTTGAATGCCTCATACACATCGCCCAGCGCGTTGGACTGCACGAATAACTGGATGCGACCGCTCATGTCCTGGATTTGCACGAAGCTGACCTTGCCCTGACCGCGCTTGAGCACAATGCGACCCGCCATCTTGACGCGGCGCGCGATCGCCTCGACTGCAGGTGCGTCCTTGCCGTCGAACTCGGATTGCAAGTCTCCGGCGTAAGCATCCGGACGAAAATCATTCGGAAAGGCAATGCCATGAATACGCAGCGCACGCAGTTTTTCACGGCGCTCGGCAATCAATTTGTTTTCGTCGGGCGGCAAGATGTCGTCATTCATTTTTTGCTTGTTCCATAAAGTCACGCGGTGCGCTTCGCGCCGGCTTCCAGCCCGGACTTCAGGCTGGCTTCGATAAACCCGTCCAGATCGCCGTCGAGTACCTTCTGCGTGTCGGTGCGCTCGATGCCGGTGCGCAGGTCCTTGATCCGCGACTGATCCAGCACGTAGTTGCGGATCTGGCTGCCCCAGCCGATATCTGACTTGGTTGCTTCCACCGCGGCCTTTTCGGTATTGCGTTTCTGGATTTCCATTTCGTACAACTTGGCCTTGAGCATCTTCATCGCGCGGTCGCGGTTGGCATGCTGACTGCGTTCGGTCTGACAGGCGACGACGATGCCGCTGGGCACGTGAGTGATGCGCACCGCCGACTCGGTCTTGTTGACGTGCTGGCCACCGGCGCCGGAAGAGCGGTAGACGTCGGTTTTCAGATCCGCCGGATTGATCGTGATGTCGATATCGTCGTCGACTTCCGGCGAGACGAAGATCGACGAGAACGAGGTATGCCGGCGATTGTCGGAATCGAACGGTGACTTGCGCACCAGACGGTGCACGCCGATTTCGGTCTTGAGCCAGCCGTAAGCGTAGTCGCCCTCGACGCTGAACGTCGCGCTCTTGATCCCCGCCACTTCACCAGCGCTGACTTCCAGCAATTCGGTTTTCCAACCCTTGTTCTCGCACCAGCGCAGATACATGCGCAGCAGCATTTCGGCCCAGTCCTGCGCCTCGGTGCCGCCGGCGCCGGCCTGCACATCGACGAAGGCATTGTGCGAATCCATTTTGCCGGAAAACATGCGCTGGAATTCGAGCGTCTCAACTTTCGACGCCAGCGAATCGACATCGGCGGAAACCGCCGTTGCCGTGCCTTCGTCGTTTTCCGCTGCGGCCAGTTGCAGCAATTCATCCGCGCCGTGCAAACCGTCGTTTAAATGGCGAATGCCATTGACGATCTTGTCCAGTTGCGCACGCTCGCGGCCGAGCTGTTGCGCGCGCTCCGGGTTATCCCAGATATTCGGATTTTCGAGTTCGCGGCTTACTTCTTCGAGGTGTTCGCGCTTGACGTCGTAGTCAAAGATACCCCCTGAGCGACGCCACCCGGGCCGCAAGGTCCGCAATGCGTGCGTGAATCGGATTGGTTTCGATCATGGCGGCTGCATGGTTTGGAAAAGGTTGTGCATGGTAGCAAAACCCTCGCTCAATCACATGCTTCGACGTGCCGCAACAACAATTGCAGTTTGACCTTGCCGTTCCATTCGTTCACGTCGAGGCTGAATGCGGCGCGGATGCGCGATGGCGGCGGTACCCCGGCATAGGCATTGAACATCACGGCCTCCAGCACAGCGGCAATGCCGTCGCGGCGCAGGGCGAAGCGCAGGTGTTTTTCGGCAAGGACGCGCCATGATTCGACCGCGAATACGCCATCGAACAGCGGCTCTGGAAAACCCTGACCCCACGGCCCGGCATGGCGCAATTGCTGCGCCAGTTCCAGCGAAAATTCATCCGCGCCAAGTTCACCGTCGGTGAGAAGAATCGCATCCAGCGCTTCCGGCGCCATGCGTTCGCGCACGACCGCATCGAAGGCTGCGGCAAACGTTTCCACATTGCCTCGATGCAAAGTCAAGCCCGCCGCCATCGCGTGGCCGCCAAAACGGATCAGCAATCCCGGATTCCGGGTGTCGATTTCGGCGAGCGCATCACGCAGATGGAATCCCGGAATTGAACGACCGGAAGCCTTTACGATACTTTTGCAATCATCCAGATCACAAAGATCACAAAGCGTGCGACCGTGCACGCACACTTCAACTTTTCCGTCAGCCGTCGTGGGCGCACATGCGATCACCGGGCGATTCAGCATTTCCTTGAGTTTGGAAGCCACCAGGCCGACCACGCCGTGATGCCAACCGGGGTCGAATAGCACGAGACCATGCGGCAGACTTTGTCCGGTATGCGCAAAAGTCCACTTGTGAACTTCTGCTTGAGCCTGCTCGACCATCGCGTCTTGCAACTCGCGCCGTTCTACGTTGATCGCCGACAGGGTTTCCGCGAGTTCACGCGCACGCTCAGCATCATCGGTCAACAGACATTCGATACCCAGGCCCATGTCTTCCAGGCGGCCGGCGGCATTGATTCGCGGCGCGACAACAAAACCCAGATCGCTGGCCACCAGACGCGCCGGATCGCGCTTGCCGCATTCAATCAGGGCGGCGATACCTGCGCTGGCTCGTCCGCCACGAATGCGCTTCAATCCCGCAGCGACCAGAATGCGATTATTGCGATCGAGTGCGACCAGATCCGCGACCGTGCCGAGTGCGACAAGATCGAGCAATGCGGACAAGTCTGGCTCCGCGATCTTCCGCTCGCGAAACCAATCGTGTTCACGCAGCCTGCCGCGCAAAGCCAACAGCAAATAGAACATTACGCCAACGCCGGCCAGCGCCTTGCTTGGAAAACCGTCACTGGGTGCGTTCGGATTCACGATCGCATCGGCATCCGGCAAGGTTTCACCAGCGAGGTGATGATCGGTCACGATCACTTGCATGCCTTGCGCTTTCGCCGCGGCCACGCCAGCGTGCGCGGCAATACCATTGTCCACCGTAATCAAAAGTTGTGGGCGTTGCACAAGTAACTCGTCCACGACCGGCGGGCTGAGGCCATAGCCATGACGAAAACGATTCGGCACCGAGTAGCCGACCACGCTCGCGCCGAGCATTCTCAGGCCGCGTACGGCGACAGCCGTTCCGGTCGCGCCATCGGCATCGAAATCACCGACGACAACGATGCGTGCATTGCTGCGAATCGCCTGTTCCAACAACTCGCAAGCGCGCTCGATACCGCCGAGACTTTGCGGTGGCAGCAACGACGCCAACCGATGCTCGATCTCGCTGTACGAGGCAATCCCGCGCGCAGCGTAAACACGCTGCAGAACTGGATGCACCGATTCTGGCCAATCCGCACTGGTGATGGCGTTAGGGCGGCGCTCGATGCGTGGCGACTTCATCACGCGGATCGAATCCGTCGCCAGAAACGCCAACGGTGCGCGGGCTTGATCAGCAACCGCTCGCCACTCTCGAAACAGACACGCAATTCCCTCAGTGCACGACGGTGAAGCGTTGCATCCAGCGGTGCCAGCCAGTCGCGATCGGGCGCAAGTGTGTCGCGCGAATCAGCCAGATCGAGCAGCACGTTGTCATCGGCCGCGAATTCGACGATGGCACCAGACGTGGGCGCAAGCGTCGCAACGCTTGCCAGACGCGCCAGCGCAATCGTCACTTCATCCCTGCTGAAGATACGGTTGAATCGCGTGCGCACCCATTCAGGCAACCTGCCCGCGCCCCAGAACCACAGGCTGTTGACCGGCATCCGACCCGTTGCCGCGCGCCGCGCATTGACCGGATGATTGTGCAGGATCACCTGCGCCTCGTTGAGCAGGTGTCGCCACTGGCGTTCGTTCTCACCTTGCGGCAGATGCCGCATCAGGTCGTCGCCGAGCACATTTTCTGGTTTGGCAAACTGCGGCAGTTGCGCGCCAATGGGACAGCGCAGATACCAGCGTGCGGGAGTCGCCGGCTCCAGCGGAAAACCGGCGTCGCCGAACAGTGGGCGCAAAGCGCTCGTCAGCTCGACGGATTCCTCGGCGGATAAATCCACAGTTCCACAAGCGAGCATACGCACCGCCACGGCATCCACGGCGACGTAACAAGGATCGGCACGCAACCACAGCGAGCCGTGCGCATCGCTGGCGTCCAGACTGCGTGTCAGCGCCGCGACGGGAACCGCCGTGTCGATAAACTCGAAACATTCGAGCAAGACGGTATCGCGGCCAGGTTTGGCGCCGGAGAGTCGATCTCCGCGCGCCAACCAACGCGCGACAACGGCCGGCACCGGTGCGCCGAGTCGATCCAGCGCGGGCAAGAGCAAAGTCAGTATTGCCATTTTGTCACGCAAGCCGGTCGCGGCGATTTCACACCGAATAGCGGACCGACAGAATTTCGTAATGACGAAGACCGTTCGGTGCCTGGAACTCGATGCAGTCGCCTTCGCTCTTGCCGATCATGGCACGCGCAATTGGCGACGACACCGAAATCAGGCGCTGCTTGATATCGGCTTCGAGCTCGCCAACGATCTGGTACGCGATTTCCTCGCCGTTGTCTTCGTCGGTCAGTTCCACGGTCGCGCCGAATACGATCTTGCCGTTGGGATTCAATTTCGCGACGTCGATGACTTCGGCATAACTGAGCGCGCCTTCCAATTCCGCGATGCGGCCCTCAACGAAACTCTGTTGCTCGCGTGCGGCGTGATATTCGGCGTTTTCCTTCAGATCGCCATGCGCGCGCGCTTCGGCGATCGCGGCGATGATGCGCGGCCGCTCAACGCTTTTGAGCCGTTCGACTTCCGCACGCAGACGTTCGGCGCCTTTCGCCGTCATCGGGGATCGCTTCATGCTTGCAGTTCCTTGTGCAACTGTTGCAGGCTGTGGACTTCACCATCGCCGCGGAAATCCAGCGAGTGCAGCAGCGCACGCGCGCCGGCGATGGTGGTTGAATAGGTGATGCGTTGTTGCAGCGCTTCGCGGCGGATCGAGAACGAATCGGCGATCGCCTGCTTGCCTTCGGTGGTATTGACGATGAACACGATTTCGCCGTTCTTGATCAGATCCACGATATGCGGCCGGCCTTCCAGCACCTTGTTGATGCGTTCGCAGGGGATGCCGTGTTCGCCCAGAAACGCGCTGGTGCCGGACGTCGCCACCAGCGAATAGCCGCGCTTGATCAGCTCACGCGCCACCGGCAGCAGGCGCAGCTTGTCCGGATCGCGCACCGAGACGAATACCTTGCCGACCTTGGGTGGCTCGATATTCGCCGCCTCGTGGGCGCGCGCAAACGCCGCGCCGAAGCTGCGGCCGACGCCCATCACTTCGCCGGTGGAACGCATCTCCGGGCCGAGGATCGGGTCGACGTTTTGGAATTTCAGAAACGGGAAAATCGCTTCCTTCACCGAGTAATACTTCGGCACGATTTCGCGCGTTGCGCCCTGCTCCGCAAGCGTGCGGCCGACCATGCAGCGCGCCGCGATCTTGGCCAACGCCACGCCCGTCGCCTTGGACACGAACGGCACGGTGCGCGAGGCGCGTGGATTGACTTCGAGGATAAAAATCGTCTCGCCACTGGCGGCATCGCCCTGGATCGCAAACTGCGTATTCATCAGGCCGATCACTTTCAGTTCACGCGCCATCTGCGTGACCTGCACGCGCAATTCGTCCTGGATTTTCGCCGACAGCGAATACGGCGGCAATGAACAGGACGAGTCGCCGGAATGCACGCCGGCTTCCTCGATATGCTCCATGATGCCGCCGATCAGTACATTACCGCCGGCGTCGGCGACGACATCGACATCGATTTCGACGGCATTGTCGAGGAAGCGATCCAGCAGCACCGGCGAATCATTCGACACGCGCACCGCTTCAGTGATGTAGCGCTTCAGATCGGAATCCGAATGCACGACTTCCATCGCCCGACCGCCGAGCACATAGCTCGGGCGCACCACCAGCGGATAGCCGATTGCGTGCGCGAGCGCCAGCGCTTCGTCGGGATTGCGCGCGGTGCGATTCGGCGGCTGGCGCAGGCCGAGCTTCTCGACCATTTTCTGGAAGCGTTCACGGTCCTCGGCCAGGTCGATCGAATCCGGCGATGTGCCGATCACCGGCACGCCATTGGCTTCGAGCGCGCGCGCCAGCTTCAACGGCGTCTGCCCGCCGTACTGCACGATCACACCCTTGGGTTTTTCTTTTTCGACTATCTCGAGCACGTCTTCGAGCGTGAGTGATTCGAAATACAAACGATCCGACGTGTCGTAATCGGTCGATACGGTTTCCGGGTTGCAGTTGACCATGACGGTCTCGAAACCGTCTTCGCGCAGCGCAAGTGCGGCATGCACGCAGCAGTAGTCGAACTCGATGCCCTGACCGATGCGGTTCGGCCCGCCACCAAGCACGATGATCTTGTCACGCGTCGTCGGCTGCGCTTCGCATTCTTCCTCGTAAGTGGAATACAGATACGCCGTGGTGGTGGCGAATTCGGCGGCGCAGGAATCCACGCGTTTGTATACCGGACGCACGCCGAACGCATGCCGCAGCTTGCGCATGGCGTTCTCGTCAGTACCGACCAGGCTTGCCAGGCGCGCATCGGAAAAGCCCTTGCGCTTGAGCGCCAACATGTGGGCGGCATCCAGCGCGGCCAGACCGCTGCTCTTCACGTCGCTCTCGATTTCGATAAGCTCGGCAATCTGATCGAGAAACCAGCGGTCGATATGCGTCAACGCATAAATTTCTTCCAGCGACAAGCCGGCACGGAAAGCATCGGCGACATAGAACACGCGATCCGGTCGTGGTTCGCGCAGCTCGCGTTTCAGCGTGGTGATGTCGTCAGCGTTGCTGAAATCGAGCTTGCCGGGATTCAATCCATCCTTGCCGGTTTCCAGTCCGCGCAATGCCTTTTGCAGCGATTCCTGAAACGTGCGGCCGATGGCCATGACTTCGCCGACCGACTTCATCTGCGTGGTCAGGCGCGCATCCGCCGCAGGGAATTTCTCAAAGGCAAAACGCGGAATCTTGGTGACGACGTAGTCGATGCTTGGCTCGAACGATGCCGGTGTCTTACCGCCGGTGATTTCGTTGCGCAACTCATCGAGCGTGTAGCCGATGGCAAGCTTGGCCGCGACTTTTGCAATCGGAAAACCCGTCGCTTTCGATGCCAGCGCCGAAGATCGCGATACGCGCGGATTCATCTCGATGACCACGACGCGGCCATTCTCGGCGTTGACTCCAAACTGCACGTTCGAGCCGCCGGTATCGACGCCGATCTTGCGCAGCACGGCGATCGAGGCATCGCGCAGGCGCTGGTATTCCTTGTCGGTCAGGGTCTGTGCCGGCGCCACCGTGATCGAGTCGCCAGTGTGCACGCCCATCGGATCAAGATTTTCAATCGAGCAGACGATGATGCAGTTGTCGGCGGTGTCGCGCACGACTTCCATTTCGAATTCTTTCCAGCCCAGCACCGACTCCTCGATCAGAATTTCGTGCACCGGCGACAATTCCAGTCCGCGGGCGACGATTTCCACGAATTCCTCGCGATTGTAAGCGATGCCGCCACCGCTGCCGCCGAGGGTGAAGCTTGGGCGGATGATGGTCGGAAAACCAACCTTGACCTGGATTTCCAGCGCCTGATCCAGCGTCCGCGCGACCTCCGCCTTCGGGCAATCCAGGCCGATCTCGATCATCGCACGGCGGAACAGCTCGCGATCCTCAGCCATGCGGATCGCCTCGCGCGAGGCGCCGATCAGTTCGACGTTATACTTTTCCAGAATGCCGCAATCAGCCAGATCCAGCGCGCAGTTAAGTGCAGTCTGGCCGCCCATCGTTGGCAGCAAGGCGTCGGGCTTTTCCTTGGCGATGATGCGTTCGACCGTGCTGCGGTTGATCGGCTCGATGTAGACCGCGTCCGCTGTTTCCGGATCGGTCATGATCGTGGCCGGATTGGAGTTGACCAGGATGACGCGGTAGCCTTCCTGCTTCAGCGCCTTGCATGCCTGCGCGCCGGAATAGTCGAACTCGCAGGCCTGGCCGATGACGATCGGGCCGGCGCCGATGACCAGGATCGAGCGGAGATCAGTTCTTTTTGGCACTGCCGTCGCTCGTGGCGGGGAACAATGGATCGGCGGGCAGTATCGGAATGCCGATGCTGCGTATGGTGCTGGCGGGCATGCTCAACTGCGCACCGCCGTCGAGGGTGAGATCAATCGACGTCGCCGAATACTTGGCCAAAATGCCGCTGCGCACGGTGTCCAGCGTGCTGCGCACTATGATGCGCTTGCCAAGATATTTTCCGAGATCCGAATACGCGACTTCCTGCTGCTGCACAGCCGCGTGCGTCATGGGCTTCGGTTTTGGGGCCGCGGCGATACTGGCGCCGCCTGAAAGTGCGAGCAGCAAAATGGCACTTGTACACAATAAGACATTTTTCATTTTTCTACGCCGCGGCAACCGCGTGCGCCTCCATCAAACGGACAAACTCATCGAACAATCCATCCACATCGTGCGGCCCTGGACTGGCTTCCGGATGTCCCTGGAAACTGAACGCCGGAGCATCGGTCAGGCGAATGCCCTGATTGGAGCCGTCGAACAGCGAACGATGCGTCACCTGCGCGTTGCGCGGCAAGGTGGCTTCATCCACCGCGAAGCCGTGATTCTGGCTGGAAATCATCACCCGGCCACTGGCCAGATCGATCACCGGATGATTGGCGCCGTGGTGACCAAATTTCATCTTCAACGTCTGTGCGCCGATGGCCAGGCTAAGAATCTGATGACCAAGGCAAATGCCGAAAAAAGGGATTTGCCGCTTGAGGAATTCGCGCGTGGCGGCAATGGCGTAATCACAAGGTTGCGGATCGCCGGGGCCGTTGGACAGAAACACACCATCAGGCTTGTGCGCCAGCGCATCCGCAGCCGACGTCTGCGCCGGCACCACGATCACCTCGCAACCGCGATCGACCAGCAAACGCAGGATATTGCGCTTGACGCCGAAATCGTAAGCGACGACGCAATGCTTGCGTGGCGGTGAAGTGAAACTTGTGCGATTCAGATCGTAGCTGCCGTCGGCAAATGTATACATTTGCGTCGTGCTGACGACTTTTGCCAGATCCATGCCGTTCAATCCTGGAAATGCGCGCGCCGCAGCCAGTGCGCTTGCTTCCGAGATTTCCTTGCCGGCGACGATGCAACCGTTCTGTGCCCCGCTGTCGCGCAGGATACGCGTGAGCCGGCGTGTATCAATGCCAGCGATGGCGACAATGCCGTGGCGCTGCAGATAGGCGTCGAGACTTTCCGTGCTGCGCCAATTGCTTGCCAGTCGCGGCAGGTCGCGAATCACTAATCCAGCCGCATGCACGCGATCGGATTCCTCGTCCACGGCGTTACAGCCGGTATTGCCGATATGCGGATACGTCAGGGTGACAATCTGGCGTGCGTAGGACGGATCGGTGAGGATTTCCTGATAACCCGTCATCGCGGTGTTGAACACCACTTCGCCAACGGTTTCGCCTTCCGCGCCGATGGAAATGCCGTGGAAGCTGCTGCCGTCTGCGAGTACGAGTAAGGCCGGAATGTGCATTGCGTCGCCTGGATTCTGGGGCGCAACCTCAAGGTACACACCAACCCGCGGGCTGGCGAAGACCAGTCCGTGGATTCAGGTTGCGGGCGAGTGCGAATGATACCGGCATGGACGTGGCGCGTCCACCGGCGATGCTCGTTACGCCCTGCACGCACAGCTCGGATAGAATGACCGCATGCCTGCTGCCATAACCGAAAACCGCGCGCATCCCCTGTTTGATCCAGCCCGGCTGGATCGTGCCGACACGATCGTGCGCAATGATCCGTTCCACTTCCTCGTCGCGAGCGGGCAATTGCCCACAAACGCCGCGAACGACTTGCAACGTGATTTTCCGAAATATGCGGGCGCCGGCTTCTTTCCTTATGAGGAAAAAGATTGCGGCCCAAGCATGAACCGCTTGATCGCAGATCTGACCGATCCTTCCGTCGCCAGCGTGGTCGGCGCGAAGCTGGGTATCGATAACCTCGGCCAGTATCCAACCCTAGTCACCTTGTGCCGCGCCTTGAACAAGCGCCACGGTACCATCCACACCGACAGCAAATCCAAGGTCGCCACCGCATTGCTTTACTTGAATGAATCCTGGCCGGATATCAGCGACGGCTGCTTCCGGTTTCTCAAGCGCATCGACAGCATCGATGATCTTGCCACGCCGGAAATCAAGCCACTGTACGGCAATCTTGTCGTGTTCAAGCGCGCGGATAATTCCTTCCACGGGCACCTGCCCTATGCAGGCGAACGCCGCGTGATCCAGGTGGCGTGGCTGACCAGCGAAGACGAAAAACTGCGCAAGACCCAGCGCGGAAAGTTGTCACGTTTGTTCAAGAAACTGTTTGGCGGCATCGACCGCCGGCTCGGCGCGGGGCGCGACAAGAACGCTGCGCATCGGGATTGATCCGGGCTTGGCGTGAGTACGCGGCCATCACTCCGCCGGCGCCAGAACCTCGTCGAAGCTGTACATGCCCGGCTCGCGGCGTGCAAGCCAGATCGCGGCAGCGAGCGCGCCGCGGCCGAAGATATCGCGGCTTCCCGCCCGATGCGTGAGTTCCAGGCGCTCGCCATCGGTAGCGAAGACGATCGTGTGTTCGCCGACCACGTCACCACCACGCAACGAGGCGAAACCGATTTCGCCGGGCTGGCGCGGGCCGGTCTTGTCGATGCGCGCGAATACCGCGTGTTCGGCCAGCACGGTTTGGCGGCTTTCAGCAACCACCTGGCCGAGCGCCAACGCCGTGCCGGAGGGCGCATCCTGTTTGCGCGCATGATGCATTTCGAGAATATCGCAATCCCAATCGGGCAAGGCCGAGGCGACTCGGCGTGCGGCGCGCATCAGCATGGCAATGCCAAGGCTGAAATTCGCCGTCCACAGCACCGGAATCGTATGCGCGGCATGGCGCATCGCGGCGTGTTGTTCCTCGCGCAAACCCGTGGTGCCGCTGACGAAGGCGATGCGCCGTTCCAGCGCCAGCGCCAGCGCGGCGTCGAACGCGACCGGACCGCTGACATCCACCAGCACGTCGGCAGCGACATCGGGATCGAGCGAGGTGGAAAAATCCACATTGCGCTGCATCGTGCCGAACACGCGTTCGAGTGGCTCGTCCGCAAGACCCGATCCGGGCTTGACCAGGGCACAGGTCAGCTTTGCCTGTGTCGAGGCAAGCACGCAGCGGATCACCGCCTGACCCAGACGCCCGGCGGAACCGAAAACCACGACGTTGACGTGAGCGCTCATGCAGCCATCGTAGCCGCAAGCGGTCGCTTCAGGAAGTCACCCGCTCCCAGAACTGCTTGACGCCATCCAGCCAGGAACTGGCGCGTGGCGTGTGTGCGGCGGGATCGTCGCCGAAACTAGCCTCGAATTGTTCAAGCAGTTCGCGCTGGCGTTTGTCGAGCTTGACCGGAGTTTCGACCACGACGCGGCAGATCAGATCGCCGACATGGCTGCTGCGCACGTTGCGTACGCCCTTGCCGCGCAGGCGGAATGACTTGCCAGTCTGGGTTTCGGCGGGAATGCGGATCGTGGCATCGCCTTCCAGCGTCGGCACCTTCAGTTCGGCGCCGAGTGCGGCCTGCGAGAAACGGATCGGCACTTCGCAATGCAGATCGTCGCGGTCGCGCTGGAAAATGCGGTGCTCGCGCACCTGTACTTCGACGTATAGATCGCCCGTCGACGTGCCCGGCGGACCAGCCTGACCCTCGCCGCTCAAACGAATGCGATCGCCCGTGTCGACGCCCGCGGGAATCTTCACCGACAGGGTCTTGTCCTGCTGAACGCGGCCTTCGCCGCGGCAGGTTTTGCAGCGGTTGGCGATCACCTTGCCGGCACCGCCGCAATGCGGGCAGACCTGCTGGATCGAAAAAATTCCGTTCTGCATGCGTACACGGCCATGGCCGCGGCAGGTGGCGCAGGTGCTGGTCTTGCCATCGGCCGATCCCGAACCGTCGCAGGTTTTGCAGGCCGCCAGGGTAGGAATTTCGATTTGCCGCTCGACACCGAATACGGCATCTTCCAGGTCGAGTTCGAGTACGTAGCGCAGATCGGTGCCACCGCGCGCGCGGCCACGCCCGCCACCGAAAATATCGCCAAAGATATCGCCGAAGATGTCGCCGACATCGGCGAATCCCGCGCCTCCGCGTCCGCCCATGCCATGCTCGAATGCGGCGTGACCGTGCTGATCGTACAGCGCGCGCTTCTGCGCATCGCCAAGAATTTCGTAAGCCTCTTTCGCTTCCTTGAAATGCGCCTCGCATTCCTTGTCGCCGGGATTGCGGTCGGGATGATGCTTCATCGCCAGGCGGCGAAAGGCTTTTTTCAAGTCATCGTCAGACGCACCGCGCTCGACCCCGAGAACTTCGTAATAACAACGCTTGCTCATTCTGAAACTACCTTTTCGATACGACGGTCGGGGATCAGCCATAGCATCGCGACCAACGCATACAGTGCATCGGAAAACCACGGATTAACGAACGCCAGCAGGATTCCGAGCACATATCCCACGAGCGAAATTTTCCCCTTGAAATCTTTGCCGATAGCCCGCGCCAGTTCGGAATCGTCGCCTCCCTTCGCGATAATGCATTGCTGCAGAATCAGGTAGGCCCCTCCCGTCATCATTAACACCACGCCGTAAATCGCTGTGGGCAGAGCCTCGAAATGGTTCTCGCCCATCCATGCCGTAGTAAATGGCACCAGTGAAGCCCAGAACAACCAATGCAGATTGGCCCACATCACCCGCCCATTGATTTTCTGCACGGTAAACAACAGGTGATGATGATTGTTCCAGTAGATGCCGACGTAGATGAAGCTCAGCACATAGCCCAGAAACACCGGCCAGTTGGCAAGCAACGCGTCCCAACTGGCCTCATGCGGCGGCTTCAGTTCGAGCACCATGATCGTGATGATCACGGCGATCACGCCGTCGGTGAAGGCTTCGAGTCTCCCCTTTTCCATTTCGGCACCCCCGCGCCTGTATTCAGAGTATCACCGTCATTCCCGCGCAGGCGGGAATCCAGTTCTTGCTTTTTGCAGAATGCTCAAGAACTGGATTACTCACTGCATCCGCAGCTCGCCCGTCGGGCCATTCGCTACGCGAATGTTCGCTCCGGCATCCTGCCTTTGCAGTCCGGGCTCGCCTTCGGCGCCCCGGAATGATGACGGCGGTGTTACTTCTTGTCTTTGACCTCGGTGAACTCGGCATCGACGACATCGTCTTTCGGCGCCGAGTTTCCTTCGGCTTGCTGCGCACCGGCGTCGCCTGCGCCCGCGCTAGCTGCAGCCGCCAGCGATTGCGCGGCTTTTTCCAGCGTAGCGATACGCGATTCAATCGCATCCTTGTCTTCGCCCTTCATCACTTTTTCCAGATCAGAAAGTGCCGCCTCGATCGCGCCGATCTGATCCGGCACCTTGCCGCCGTGTTCCTTGATCGCCGCACGTGTGGCGTGCACGAGTTGATCCGCCTTGTTGCGCGTGCCGACGAGTTCGTGGAATTTCTTGTCGTCTTCCTTGTTCGCTTCGGCATCGCGCACCATGCGCTGGATTTCTTCCTCGTTCAGACCCGATCCGGCCTTGATCTCGATGCGCTGTTCCTTGCCGGTTTTCTTGTCTTTCGCCGACACATGCAGAATGCCGTTGGCGTCGATATCGAACGTGACTTCGACCTGCGGCATGCCGCGCGGCGCGGACTCGATGCCAGCCAGATCGAACTTGGCCAGCGACTTGTTCGCACTTGCGCGCTCGCGCTCACCCTGCAACACGTGCACGGTGACCGCGTTCTGATTGTCTTCGGCAGTCGAGAACACCTGGGTATTCTTGGTCGGAATCGTGGTGTTCTTCTCGATCAACTTGGTGAACACGCCGCCCATCGTTTCGATGCCCAGCGACAATGGCGTCACGTCGAGCAGCAGCACGTCTTTCACTGTGCCGCCAAGCACACCACCCTGAATCGCCGCACCGACGGCGACGGCTTCGTCCGGATTCACATCCTTGCGCGGCTCCTTGCCGAAGAATTCCTTGACCGCGTCCTGCACCTTCGGCATGCGCGTCTGGCCGCCGACCAGGATCACTTCGTGGATGTCGGCCACTTTCAGGCCGGCGTCACTGAGCGCCGTGCGGCAGGGACTCATCGTGGCCTTGATCAGATCGTCGACCAGGGCTTCGAGCTTGGCGCGCGTGAGCTTGATGTTCAGATGCTTCGGACCCGATGCGTCAGCTGTGATGTAGGGCAGATTCACTTCGGTCTGATGCGCGGTGGACAGTTCGATCTTCGCGCGCTCGGCGCCATCCTTCAGGCGCTGCAAGGCCAGGGAATCGTTCTTCAGATCGACGCCGGTATCCTTCTTGAATTCGTCGACCAGATAGTCGATCAGGCGCTTGTCGAAATCTTCGCCGCCAAGGAAGGTGTCGCCATTCGTGGCCAGCACCTCGAACTGCTTCTCGCCATCGACTTCGGCGATCTCGATGATCGACACGTCGAACGTGCCGCCGCCCAGATCGTACACGGCGATCTTGCGGTCGCCACCTTTCTTGTCGATGCCGTAAGCGAGCGCCGCGGCAGTCGGTTCGTTGATGATGCGCTTGACGTCCAGACCCGCGATGCGGCCGGCGTCCTTGGTCGCCTGGCGCTGCGAGTCGTTGAAATATGCGGGCACGGTGATGACGGCCTCCGTCACCGGTTCACCGAGATAATCTTCGGCGGTCTTCTTCATCTTCATCAAAATCTTGGCCGAGATTTCCTGTGGCGACAGTTTCTTGCCGTCGGCCGTCTCCAGCCAAGCATCGCCATTGTCGTGCGCAAGGATCTTGTACGGAACCAGATCGAGATCCTTCCTCACTTCGGCGTCGGTGAATTTGCGCCCGATCAGGCGCTTCACCGCGTAAAACGTATTCTTGGGATTGGTCACCGCCTGGCGCTTGGCCGTGGCGCCGACCAACACTTCGTTGTCCTTGAACGCGACGATCGAAGGCGTGGTGCGATCGCCTTCCGAGTTCTCGATGACGCGCGCCGTGTTGCCTTCCATAACCGCGACGCAGGAATTGGTCGTGCCCAGGTCGATACCGATGATCTTGCCCATTGTTCAGTCTCCGAAATTTTTTGCGGCCAACCGCCGCGGATGCGTTGAAAATGTGGATGCGCCGCGTTAATTCAAGCACCAGGTGGCTTGGCAATGCTCACCAGTGCCGGACGCAGCAAGCGTTCGTTGAGTACATAACCTTTCTGCATCACCGCGACCACCGTATTCGGCGCGGCGTGCGGTGCATCGATCATGCTCATCGCTTGATGCAATTCGGGGTTGAATGCCTGCCCGAGCGGATCGACCTGTTTCAGGCCATTGTCGGCGGCGACCTTGAGCAAGGCCTTCAACGTGAGATCCATGCCCGAACGCAAGGCAGCGACATCGGCAGTATCGACGGCAAGGCCACGTTCCAGGCTGTCGCAGACGGGCAGTAGATCGCCGAGCAGGCGTTCGTTGGCAAATTTGCGCGCCTGCTCCACATCGCGTTGCAGGCGCTTGCGCTGATTCTCGATCTCGGCACGCTCACGCAGCAGTACATCGCGCATTTCGCCGAGCTTGTTTTCGTACTCGGCCAGTTTCTGACCGAGCTGATCGGCGTCGGCTTGCATCAAATCGTTTTCGGGCGGCTCGCCCATCTTGGTTTCCGGCTTCATTGGGTCGGTGTTTTCCATCGCGATAGGCTCCACAAGCAACGACGCGGTCCACAGTTTGGGCTGTGTACCGCAACGAATTCGATTTTCCCTTATTGGGCCTGCGCCGCCTGATTCAAGGCGCCGGACAGAATCTGCGCCGTCGCCTGTACGACCGGAATCACCCTCTGGTAGGCCATGCGCGTCGGGCCGATCACGCCGAGTACGCCCAGCACGCGGCCTTCGACACCGTAAGGCGCCGTGATCAGACTGCATCCATCCAGTGCGGTGAAACCGGATTCCTCGCCGATGAACAGACGTACGCCCTCGGCCCGCGCACAGTTTTCCAGCAACAGCAGCAGGTCGCGTTTGCGCTGGAAGGCCTCAAACAGCTCGCGCAGCCGCTCCATGTCAGACAGCCCCTGCGAACCCATCAGATTGATCTGCCCGGTAACCAGCATGTCGGCGCCTGCTGGTACGGGAAACGCCTGTTGGGTCACATCGATCGCCGCCGCCATCAGTTGGCTCAGACTGCGGCTGGTCTCGCGCATCTCGCGCAGCAAACGCTCGCGGATTTCGGCCATGCGCAGGCCGGCAAAATTGGCATTGAGGAAATTGGCAATCTGCTCCAGCTCACTGGCCGAATAGGTGCGTTGCGTGGTCACGACGCGGTTTTGCACGTCGTTGTCGGAAAACACCAGGATCGTGAGCACACGGCTGCCGCCCAGGGCGACGAAATCGATGTGGCGGAACGGAAATTCCTCGCGCTTGGGTACCGTCACCACGCCGACAAAATGGGTCACGTCCGACAGCAGCGACGACACACCATTGAGCAAATCCTGGGTCGGTGCATGCGTCGGTAGCTCACGCCGAAGCTGTTCGATCTGCGGCGCGTCCAGCGGCTTGAGCTCCAGCAGACTATCGACAAAGACACGGTAGCCCTGGGCTGTCGGCACGCGCCCAGCCGACGTATGCGGGGCCGCGAGCAAACCGATTTCTTCCAGATCGGCCATGACATTGCGGATCGTCGCGGCGCTGACGTCCAGCCCGGCATGCCTGGCCAGGGTGCGCGATCCCACCGGCTGCCCATCGGCGATGTACTGCGCGATCAGGGCACGCAGCAATTGACGCGCACGGGCATCGAGTTTCTTGTCGATGGAAGAAGGCATGTATTTGCGGCCGGAAGACGGGGCGACGCTAACAATCGCCTGCCACATGGTCAATATGGGTATAGGGTCGGATTTCAAGCGCGCCGGCTCCGGCCATGCGGGGCTACTGGACTTGCGGCTTCTTTCCCCGTAGGCTTGCATCCGAGCGCAGGCACGCCTAGTGCGCCGATCCGTTGGCGCAACGCACGACCCGCCCGCGCAGTCCGACTTTTTCAACGCCATGTCCACGCCCGGCAACGAAGCTGGAGCGTGAGGCACAGGTCAATCACGGCTTGCCCGGCAGATTCATGGGCAGCGGTGAGATGGCGAGATGGCAAGTTTGTGGTTCGCCGCCGTGGTCGCACTGAATTCTTGACGGTGCAGCCTCCGCCTCAAGGGCGACGTTCACAAAGGCTATTTTTTCCGATTTTCCACATTGCCGATTACTGTACATGGCTGCGTGAGCAGCGCGAACGCATGACGAACCAGCAGGCATGACCACACAGACCGTCGAAAGTCTCGATCACGAGGCGACGGGCATCTTTACCCCGGTGCCGCAGCAGCAGGAAATGCCGCTGGCGATGGTGCGCGGCCAGCCGATGCTGCAGATGCCGCAGGACCTGTACATCCCGCCGGATGCGCTGGAAGTCATCCTCGAAGCCTTCGAAGGCCCGCTGGATCTGCTGCTGTACCTGATCCGGCGCCAGAATCTCGATATTCTCGATATCCCGATCGCCGAAATCACGCGCCAGTACATCGACTACATCGACCTGATGCAGGACATGCGCCTGGAGTTGGCCGCCGAATACCTGGTCATGGCGGCGATCCTGGCCGAGATCAAATCACGTCTGCTGTTGCCGCGTCCGCCGCAGGCTGAAAACTCCGAGGAAGATCCGCGCGCCGAACTCGTCCGCCGCCTGCAGGAATACGAACGCTTCAAGAAAGCGGCGGAAGACATCGAGGCGATGCCGCGGCTGGAACGCAATTTCAGCCTGGCCAGCGCCTTCGTGCCGGACAAGAACGTGATCCACCTGCCGCCGCCGGTGGAACTGCGCGAATTGCTGCTGGCGCTCAAGGACGTGCTCAAGCGCGCCGAGTTGACCGGCCGGCACGCGATCCAGCGCGAGGCCTTGTCGGTGCGCAACCGCATGAGCGACGTGCTCAAGGCGCTGGAGGATGGCGCCTTTCATCCATTCGAGCAGTTGTTCAACCCCGACGAAGGCAGGCTTGGCATCGTCGTTACTTTCCTGGCTTTGCTCGAACTGGCCAAGGAACTCCTGATCGAGATCATGCAGAGCGGACCGCTCGCACCGATTTACCTGAAATCCCTTGCCATCGCTGGCTGAGAATAGTCTTGTATAAAATGATCGAATTTCCACAAATCAAACGCATCCTCGAAGCGGCCTTGTTGGCCGCCGCGCAACCGCTGTCAATTCCGCAGCTTGCCGCCTTGTTCGGCG
The DNA here is from genome assembly GCA_025451955.1 of Rudaea sp. Lineage (GTDB taxonomy): Bacteria > Pseudomonadota > Gammaproteobacteria > Xanthomonadales > Rhodanobacteraceae > Rudaea. The sequence continues at coordinate 51,686 of JANWJJ010000014.1, forward strand.
AAACCGAAATGCCGGGTCACGCCGACATCGCACGCGCACTCGTCGAACTCGGCCACGACTGCGCCGAACGCGGCGTGGAATTGCGTGAAGTTGCCTCGGGCTTCCGTTATCAGGTGCGCGAAGACGTGCATGTCTGGGTTGCGCGTCTGTGGACCGAACGTCAGACCAAATATTCGCGCGCCTTGCTCGAAACCCTGGCCCTGATCGCCTATCGCCAGCCTATCACGCGCGGCGAGATCGAGCAGATCCGCGGTGTGGCCGTGTCGACCAATATCATCAAGACTCTGGAAGAGCGCGAATGGGTGCGTGTGGTCGGCTACCGCGACGTGCCCGGCAAACCGGCACTGTTCGGCACCAGCCGTAACTTCCTGGATTATTTCAACCTGAAATCGCTGGACGAATTGCCGGCTCTGGCCGAGATCCATGAGATCGAGGATTTCGATCCGCAATTGACGCTTGGTCCAGTCGCGCCGGCAGAAAACGACAGCGATAGCGGTGAAAATGTGGAAGAGGCGGCATCTTCCGCGGCGCACGAATCCACCCACGACACCATGGCAACCATGGCGTCTGCTTCCCTCCCCGCCTTTGATGGCGATTCCAAACTTGACGCCGTATCGACCGATGCCGCGCCGGAGCAAGACCGATGAACGCGCCCACGCGCACTCTGCTTACCCTGAAACGTTCTCACGGCGATGGACCTGCCATCGAAGAACGCCTGCACAAGGTGCTGGCGAATGCGGGCATGGGCTCGCGCCGATTGCTCGAACAACGCATCGAAGCCGGCGAAGTGAAGGTCAATGGCAACGTTGCCGAGCTCGGTTCCAGCGTGCGTGCAGGCGACCGCGTGGAACTCGACAGCAAACTTTTCGTCGCCGTGAACGACAGCGCCGAACATGCGCAGGTGCTGGTGTTCCACAAACCCGACGGCGTGGTCACAACCCGGGACGACCCGGAAGGCCGGCCCACGGTATTTGAGCAGCTGCCGCGTTTGAAGGGCGCACGCTGGATCGCGGTGGGCCGACTCGATATCAACACCACCGGTTTGCTGCTGCTGACCACGGACGGTGCGCTCGCGCACACGTTGATGCATCCGAGCACTGAAGTCGAGCGTGAATATATCTGCCGCGTGCATGGCGAAGTTCCGGACGAAGTGCTGGAGCGGCTCAAGTCCGGCATCGAACTCGAAGACGGCACCGCGCGCTTCGAGGAACTGGCCATCATCAGCCGCGGCGACAGTCATTCCTGGTTTCGCGTCGTGATCCGCGAGGGCCGCAATCGCGAAGTACGGCGGATGTGGGAATCACAAGGATTGATGGTCAGCCGGCTCAAACGCATTCGTTACGGCAACGTGGAATTGCCACGCGGACTGCTCAAGGGCCAGAGCGAGACGCTGGATCCACAGCAAGTGAAATCCCTGCGCGATCTGGTTGGCGCCACCGATCCGGAACCCACGCTTACCTTGCAGCCGGTTGTCAACCAGCGGCGCGCGGCCAAACCCAGCAACGAGTTCCGCCCTGCGCCACGTACTCAGCAGGCCTGGACCGGCGCTGCAGACGAAGGCCGCGAGCTGCGCGCTTTCGATCGCATCCGTGAAGACACGCCCTTTCGTCCCGGCGGTAAACGCAAACCCGGCAGCGGGAAACGGCCGCCGCGCGGCGGCAACGGACCGAGTGGACGCGGTCGTGATCAGCAGCCGCGCGGTCAACAGCCGCGTGACCGGCGTCCACCCGGCGCCCGCCCACCGCGGCGCGGCGCCGTACGCGGCAATGCTCCAGGACAAGGTCAATCGCAATTCGGTGGGCCGCAGATCGGCGGGCCTCAAATCGGCGTATATCAGCCACGTCCATGGTCCCCTGGAGACGATGCAGGACGCACCGGTCCACGCCCGCCTCGGCGCGGCAAGCCGCGGCCGGGCGGTCCGGGCGGAGGTGGCGGATTCCGCGGCGCGAACACGCAAGGCGATCCCCGCCGTCAAGGACGTCCCGGCAATCCCAATGCCGGCTGGCGACCGCCAGTGACGGGCGCTTATGGCGAGCGCAACGAATCGCGTTCACCGCGCAGGGGAAACCCGGGATACGCAGCGCAAGGTCAGCAACAGCGCCCGCGCCGTCCCAACGAAGGCCTGCCGCGTGACGATATCGGTAATCGTCTGCCGACTCAGAATAACGGCCCGCGCCGCCCCGGCAAACGGCGTCCGCCACCGCGCCAATAAAAA
>JANWJJ010000015.1 GCA_025451955.1 Rudaea sp.
CGTGCGCGGTAACGATGTCGTGGCGTTCCCAGTAACCTGATGGATTGTCGTGCACATGCGCAGGCAGCAATTCATCGGCGTCGCCGAGATACGCGCCCATCAGATTCAATACCCCGGCCACCGCCGAAGTGCCCGAGCGGTGCATACCCAACACCAAAACTCCGTTCGCGAATTTGACGCCGCTGCGCGACTCGGCGATTTCGCTCGTTTGGGGTCGCGATTTTTGCGCTAGATTGATGGCTGGCTTGGCGTCGGTCACGAATCGTCTGTCGCGCGAATTCCTGCGGCGATGATACCGGAATAGCGCCCCGCATTATGGGCAGACGGCGGGAACGGTCTCGAATCCGTTGCGGAAGATACCGTCGTAGCGGCCGATCAGTAACGGCCCGCCGGCATACTGGGATACCGGGTTGATGCCGTCGCTGGCCACCATCAGCACATGCCACGGCCCGTAGGTGAGTACATTGGCACACGATCCGCTCCAGGCGAATTGACCGCTGCCGCTGGGCATAGTGGCGCTGCCAAGATGGATCTCGTCGCCGTTGAGCGGTGTTGAATCCGGATCTAGATAGACGTCCACCGTGTCGCTGGCGTTGTCCGGATCGGTCAATGTCCATTTGAACGTATAGCCAGGATTGGCCAGCGCGAAGGGTGACAAGGTGACTGAGTCCAGGCGTACATCGTGGCAGACGTCCAGTGTGCTGCAGCCGTTCGGGGGCGTGAACTCGTCCGGGTCGATGCGGAACACCGATTTTGTACCCGACCAGTCGCCCCCGTTGGTGCCCGCCTCAAGCAGCGCTGCGGCAAGATCAGGTATGCAATATTCGCTGACCAAGGTGTCACCTGCGTTGTCGTCGAGAGGAATGTCGGCCGATGTCGTCAATTGCGTGCCGCTGGTCCCATTGCCCCAGAACACACGAGCAATGGAACCAGTGCCGATATTGCGCGGACCGAACACTTCCATCGCGTAACACAACGAACGGTACACACTGGTGTCGATGGTCTGGCCGCCGAGATTGAAGAACCAGCCGGGGTCCTTGCTCGTTGGGCGTCCATAGAATGAATTGACCGGATTCGAATAGCTTACGTTGGTGAAATTTCTCACGCCGATTGCAGGCACAAAATCGGTGGAAGTAATTGGCCCCCACGCATTGCCGACCACGGTGGTGGCAAAATCACGGCTTTGGTCGCCGCGCACATTCGGTGCGGTGATGGCGATTTGTGGTGGACTATTGATGTGGAAGGTGGCGCTATTCGCCGTGGCGGTGCTGTCGCTGCGCGCGACCGTGATCGTATAAGTGCCCGGCGGCAAAAAAGTCAGGTCGACTGCATAGCTCGTGCCCCTGACGTTGGCGCCAAGCGCAAAGGTCGTGCCGCCACTGTCGCTGACGGAGATGTCGTAGCTGCCGCCAATTCCGGTGTCGGTCCAGACTACCGATGTTTTCTGCGCGTTCGTTGCCGACGCGGTCAGGCGGATCCAATTAATGGAAAAATGCACGGAAGCGTATGGCCCACTCGCATTGGTTGTCGACGGTTCGATACGCAGGCCGGCGGCTTGAGTGAAATCGAGCCAGTTGTGGTGCAAGCCGTCATTGTTCGTGACCATGTCGAACGTGAAAATGCGCCACTGGCTTGCAGGCAGGGTTGCATAATAGGTTTCCCCATAAATGCTGGAGTCCTGATTGGGATAGAAGACAACGCGGGTGAATTGGGTCGTGCTTGCTGGTTGCGAAGCCTGCGATTTGAAAGTGACGTAGCGATAGTGCGAGGTGTCGACCGGATAATTCGCGCCACGGTTCAAGTTGAGATTGATCGAGTTGACATATCCCATGAACAGCGGAAAGATCCAGGCGCCGTTTGCCGTCGTGTCGCCGGAGAAAGTGCCGGAGCCGAGGGATTGATTGGCGACTGCGGACGATTCCTGAATATCGATATCGGACGCATCCTTCATGTCCCACGGATTGCCGAGTACTTGCGTGGCGTAATCGTCGCCCGCCGCCACGATGGTGGCGCCCGTGGGTTGCGTGACGGTCAGGGTTGCAGAAATCGCCGGTGTCGCCACGTAAACGGCGGCAGTGACCCACGTGGCAATAATTCTCATTGACATGGCGCATCGCGCGAAGCGGCCACGCACGGGCCTCCATGCGCGGGATTGTACGCCCGCTGCAACGCCCCTAACGGCCGTCCGTCGGCGGCGCGACGCGTTTGGCCGAATAGCCTGCGTCTGGCATGGAATCGAAGCCGACCGAGCTGCCGGGGATTTTTCCGGTGCGCTTCCGGTAAGCGAATCCGCAGACGAGCAGTAGCAGCGCGATCGCTGCGCAGATCAGTCCCAGCCATCGGAAAGGCGCCGAGTAGGTTAGCGCCAAATGATGAAAACCGGGCGGAGCGACGAATCCGGTCAGACCGTAGTCCGCGCGCATCATTGGTGTTTCCTTGCCGTCGAGCCATGCACGCCAGCCGCGATCGTACGGCATGGCAAGCAGCATGAAGCCGGAATGGGCCGTGGAATAGTCGCCATCGAGTGCGATGTCGCTCGTTTTGCGGATCGATATCCAAGTCGCCACCGTCGAAGATGAAGATGGCGCGGCAAATGCGTCCATTGCCTTGCGCACGGCTGGTGGATCGTCGACGGTTGTGTGATCGAGCAGGAAGCGGTCGCGTTCGGCTAACGGCAGGCGGTCGGCATCGCTTTCGGGCGCAACGAGTGCGTAGATATGGCCGAATTCGTGCGCCGAGCCGTTGCGATAAATGTTGATCCCGTCGGTTTGAGCAAGCCAGGTCATGCCGGGCACATGATCCATCGAACGGCTCCGATCGAGTACGTAGCGCACGCCGAGCAGACTCAACACGACGGGCCGCTCCACTGCCGAACCGATGTAACTGACACTGGCGACCGGGCGTTGCAATTGCATCCGGTCCACGAATCGGGTCAGCGAACTGCCGTGGAAAAAATAGGATTTCACGCCAGCATAGTTTTGGGTCAGTGCGTCACAGAGAAACACCGAGTTATAAGTCTTCTCGATGCGATAGAAGTCGCCATCGCCTGTGTTCGTGCGGATCCACGCCAGCGCCTGCGTGGTGCCATCGTCGTAACGTCCCACGGAACTGGTTCCGTCGAGTCCGACAGCGTTGCGTTCCATCATCGGCGGGACGGCGAACAGGAACAGTTCCAGCGCCACGATCGGCAACAGCAGCGACAACGATTTGTTCCGTGGCGCATCGTTGGCTCGAAAAAGCATAGTCAACAAAACGGCATACGCAACGGCAACGCTTACGGTCAATACCAAATGCCGCACCTTGATTGCCGGTCCGATGCACAACACGAGCACGGTCATGACGCCGAGAATTCCGGCAATAGCGAGCCAGATGCCTGGCATCCACACGCCGGACCGGTACATGCGGCGCAGGCCGGTCAGTCCCAGCACAAGCAGTCCGATCGACACCCAGAGTGTGGACAGGCGAAAACCTAGGTGGCCGAAACCGTAGACGACATAACGCAGCGCGGGCCAGACCAGGTACGCGATCAGCAGGGCGATGCCGCACACTGCGTACCAGCGCTCGCGTCTGGAAGCACCACCGCCAAACAGTTGCGGAATGCACATCAGCGGCAGAATGCCGACGTAGAATCCCGGGCCTTCGAAATAATTGCCCCAGCCATGATACTGATCGGCAGTTCCGAGCAGATCCTTGCCGAAGAAGCCGGCCAGTTCTGTACCGATCACGCTGGAGTCGTTCCATTGGAAGATCTGACTGACCAGCGTATCGAGCAAGGAATGATTGCCGGTTACGCGCGGACTATCGAAAAGATAGTAGAGGTTCGGGAATTGGACAGGCGCAAGCAGGAGGAATCCGAGAAGTGCCAGGCCCGCGAGCGAGCCCAATTTCACAACGAGCGGCCGCCATCCGCGCTGTGCGAGAAGTGGTGTGCGTGCAGCCAAATACAACACGCTGAACCCGCCCACGGCGTAGACATCGCCAGCCGCACCCGACCCGACGGTAATGCCCACGGCAACCGCGTTCCAGCGGCTGCGATCGCGCAAATATCCCTCCAGAAAGCACAGCATCGCCGCGAACTGGACCAGTGCGAATCCGTTTTCGCCCCACTGTCCGTTGACGATCGCGAAGGAACAAAAGGCGTAGCCGAGGCCGCCGATGACAGAGAATTCCCGCTCGAAGCCGGCGCGGCGCAGAAAAGCCTGAAAGAACGCTCCAGCCAGCAGGAGTTTCAGCAGATAAAGCGGCAGACGGATTCCAAGCTGCCAGGAACCGGGGAACAGAACGGCCAGCAACTGGATCGGATCGAAGTCCGAACCCATGTAAGCACCAAGCCCGATATTGAAAGACCAGGTCAATTCGAGCAGCGCATGCAGTTGTCGGACTTCGGCGATTTGCAGTGGCAGGAACTGGAAAAAAGTGTCCGAGCCGATATCGACGAATGCGAAGGCATGATGCTTGACGACGTAATCCACCGACAGCAACAGTGTCATCGCAATGGCGACCGCGAGGTAAAGAAGATTTCCGTTTTTGTGACGGCGCCAATGCGTTTCGTGCAGTGGTTCTGACGCCGGAGTTGTATTCATGGATGGGCCCTGAAGTTTATTGCGGATTGGCTCGTTCGTTACGGGGTGCGGCGATCTCCGCCGTCAATCCAAGCAGCGCGCCGAACAAGGCGTAGCTAAGAAAAGTAAACGACAGCGCCAGCGCAGTTTCGCGGTTCACGCCGAACAATGCCAGTAGCCCGACATAGCCACCTTCACGCAGGCCGATACCGGCCACGCTGACAGGTAGCAGCATCAGTACCGAAACGCTGGCGTAGACCAGGCACCACACGGCGACACCAGGATCGAGACCGAGCGCGTGTCCCAACAGCAAATGTATGGCGATGCAAATCGCGTGGTAGGCAAGTGCCAGCATGAAGGCCACAGCGATCCGGCCTGGTCGCCTTAGCGCATCGTGCAGCGCATGGGCCAGCCGTTGCAGAAATTCCAGCGCGCGCGCCAGGCGCCCCGATCCGTTGGTTTGTGTCAACGCGACCAGATGATCGCGCACCTTCGGTACAGCGAGTAGACCACCACCGCACAAAAGCCCCACGCAGCCAACCCACAACGCGATGCGCAATCCCGTCGGCGCCTGGGCAAGCCGCACGGCCGCGATAGCGCCGATCAGGAACAGCGCCAGCATCGCAACGCCGCGATCCACAAGGGTCGCGGCGGCGGCGTGCCCGCCGTACTGTTGCGACGCACTCAACCGGTACGCTTTCACGACATCGCCGGCCACCTGACCCGGCAAGACGGTGCCGTAGAACAGCGCGATAAAGGTCATACGCACCACGTCACTCAGGCGAAACTCCGGCGCGATGCGCCACCAGCGCGCGGCGGATAGCAACCAAGCAAGCAGCGAGAGTGCGGCACCGAGGATCAGTGTTCCCGCGTCGAGCCGCGAAAATTCGTACAGCAATGCAGTAAGCGGGGTTCGTGCGAGCAGCCATCCCAGCAGCGCGATTGAAACCAACAGCTTGAACCAGACGCTGCGGGTCATGGCTGCTTGCGCAAGGTAAGCACAATCGGAGTCCAACCACGCAACGCGATGATCAGTCGGCCAAGCAGGCGTCGTATGCGGCGATTTCCGATCAGATCCAACACTCGCTTGACACGACCGAGCGTGGCCCAGGTGGCAAAATCGAGCGAGGTCATGCGCTCCAGAAACAATTCATCGCCGAGTCCGAGAACCTCAATGCCGACGTCGC
>JANWJJ010000016.1 GCA_025451955.1 Rudaea sp.
CGTTCTTCAACGACGAGTTCGGCGATACTTACGGCAACATCTACGCACTGCACGGCGACGGCTACAGCGATGCGCAACTGCGCGATTACGCCGAACGCATCAAGCTGGAATTGCTGCGCGTACACGACGTCGCCAAGATCGAGCTGATCGGCCAGGAGGACGAAAAAATATACATCGAGGTTTCCAACGCCAAACTCGCCACCCTCGGCGTCGGTTTCGATCAGGTGCAAAAAGTTTTGCAGGCGCAGAACGCGATCACCGCCGCCGGCAGTTTCGAGACCGCGACCGATCGCATCTATCTGCGTCCGTCCGGCGCCTTCGATTCGGTGGATTCGATCCGCAATATTGCCATTCGCGCCAATGGTCATTTGTTCCGTCTCGGCGACGTCGCCGATGTCCGCCGCGGCTACGCTGATCCGGCGCAGCCGCGCATGCGCTACATGGGCCACGACGCGCTCGGCATCGCCGTATCGATGCGCGCCGGCGGCGACATTATCGCGCTCGGCCACGATCTCGACACCGCCGTGGCGCGCATCCTTCCGACCCTGCCGATCGGACTGGAACTCGACCGCGTCGCCGATCAGCCGCATGCGGTCGCGCGTTCGGTCGGCGAATTTGTCGACACCCTGGCCGAAGCCGTGCTGATCGTGCTGCTGGTGAGTTTTTTCTCGCTCGGCTGGCGACCCGGCCTGGTCGTGGCGCTGTCGATTCCGCTGGTGCTGGCGATGACGTTCGCGGCGATGAAACTATTCGGCATCGACCTGCACAAGATTTCGCTCGGCGCGCTGGTGCTGGCGCTCGGCCTGCTGGTCGACGACGCCATCATCGCGGTGGAAATGATGGCGATCAAGATGGAACAAGGCATGGATCGGCTCAAGGCAGCCGCCTTCGCCTACACCTCGACCGCGTTTCCGATGTTGACCGGCACCCTGATCACCGCGGCGGGATTTCTGCCCATCGCCACCGCGAAATCCGGCACCGGCGAATACACGCGCTCGATCTTCGAGGTAGTGACCATCGCCTTGTTGATCTCGTGGTTCGCCGCGGTGATCCTGATTCCCTATCTCGGCCACGCCCTGCTGCCCGAGCGCGATGCACCGCCGCCGCGCCCCGGCAGTTTCGCTGCGCGCGCGGCGGGCTGGCGCGAGAATCTCGTTGCGCGACTGCCGGCCTTCCTGCGCAATCGCTTCGCGCGCGACACGAACGCCCACGCCGAACATGATCCCTACGCGACGCCGTTCTACGTCCGCTTCCGCGCCGTGGTCGGCTGGTGTGTCGAGCATCGCAAGACCGTGATCGCGGCGACCGTGTTGGCGTTTGCATTGTCGCTGGTCGGTTTCGGTTTCGTGCAGCAACAATTCTTTCCGGATTCGACCCGGCCGGAATTGCTGGTCGATCTGAAACTGGCCGAAGGCTCGTCGCTGACCGCCACCGCAACCCAGGTGAAGAAACTCGAAGCCTGGCTGGGCAAGCGGCCTGAACTGGAAAATTACACCAGCTACGTCGGTTCCGGCGCGCCGCGGTTTTATCTGCCACTGGATCAGCAATTGCCACAGGCGAGCTTCGCCGAATTCGTGCTGCTGACGAAAAACCTGCACGACCGCGAAAAGCTGCGCGCCGATCTGATCGCCTTGTTCGATCAGGATTTCCCTGAACTGCGCGCGCGCGTGCTGCGCCTGGAAAACGGCCCACCCGTTGGTTATCCGGTGCAGTTCCGCGTTTCCGGTGCCGACATCCCGACCGTGCGCGCGCTGGCGCGCGAGGTTGCCGGCGTGATGCGGCAAAATCCACATATGCGCAATGTGAACCCCGACTGGGACGAACCGAGCAAGGTCGTGCGCCTGGCCATCGACCAGGAACGCGCACGCGTGCTCGGCGTCAGTTCGCAGGATCTGGCGAATTTCCTGCAAAGTTCGCTGTCCGGCGTGCCGGTGACGGATTACCGCGAGCGCGACCAGTTGATCGAGATTTCGCTGCGCGGGCCGCGCGACGAACGCGCGCAGTTGTCGCTCCTGCAAAGTCTCGCAGTGCCGACTGCATCCGGCGGCAGTGTGCCGCTGCGCCAGATCGCCAATGTCGAATATGGCTTTGAGGATGGCATCATCTGGCGCCGCAACCGTCTGCCGACGGTGACGGTGCGCGGCGACATCTACGGCGATCTCACCCCGGCCACGGTGACCGCGCAGATCTTGCCGAAACTCGCGCCACTGCGCGCGCAGTTGCCATCGGGCTATCTGCTCGAGGTCGGCGGCGCGGTCGAGGAAAGCGCCAAGGGCCAGTCCTCGGTCGCCGCCGGTATACCGCTGTTCATATTCGTGGTTTTGACCGCGTTGATGATCCAGTTGCGCAGCTTTCAGCGCGTGCTGCTGGTGGTGCTGACCGCGCCACTGGGATTGATCGGCGTAACCTTGTTCCTGCTCGTGTTCAACGTACCGTTCGGCTTCGTCGCCATGCTTGGTACGATTGCGCTGATGGGCATGATCATGCGCAATTCCGTGATCCTGGTCGATCAAATCGAACAGGATATCGCCACCGGTCATGCCACGCTGGATGCCATCATCGATGCAACCGTTCGGCGCTTTCGCCCCATCGTACTGACCGCGCTCGCCGCGATTCTGGCGATGATCCCGCTGTCGCGCAGCGCGTTCTACGGGCCGATGGCGGTGGCGATCATGGGCGGATTGTTCGTGGCTACGGCCTTGACCTTGCTGTTCCTGCCGGCGTTGTATGCGGCGTGGTTTCGCGTCCGGGTGACTTCCGGCACTTCGGCGCAAGGCCCTGCGCAGGCGATCTTGTGATTGCCGGAAGCGGCCCGAACGCCTATCCTTTTCAGTCTTTTTCGGCCTCACCCAGGAATCGACGCGCATGTCCCTGAATATCGAACTGGCCCGGCACAACATGGTCGAGCAGCAGGTGCGTCCCTGGGACGTGCTCGACAGCCGCGTACTCGAAGCGCTCAGCGCGATCCGGCGCGAGGATTTCGTGCCGCCGGCCTGCCGCAATCTGGCCTTTGCCGATCTGTGCCTGCCGCTGGGCCACGGCGAAGTGATGATGAAGCCCGTGGTCGAAGGCCGCTTGCTGCAGGCCGCCTCGCCGACGCGCGCCGAAAGCGTGCTGGAAATCGGCACCGGCTCGGGTTTCGTCACCGCCTGTCTTGCGCGCCTGTCCGGCGATGTCGTCAGCATCGAGCAACACGCCGACTTCGCCGACGCCGCGCGTGCGCGTCTGACCGCGGCGAATGTGCGCACTGCCAGCGTTCAGGTCGCCGAAGCGGTGCGCGGATTCGATCCGGGCCGCCAGTTCGACGTGATGATTGTCACTGGCGCCGTGCATGAATTGCCGCAACACTGGCGCGGCTGGGTTAAACCCGGTGGCCGGATGATTGCAGTCGTCGGTGCATCGCCGGCGATGCGTGCCATGCTGTACACCAGCAATGACGGCGGCTGGGACGAACAGGCGCTGTTCGAAACCGACCTGCCGTACCTGACCCATGCGTCGCCGTCACAACGCTTTGCTCTTTGAGACGCGCAGCAAAAATTCCATTTCAAGGAAAACGCTACAATGTCCACACGTATACAATTTACCGCCCTGGCTCTTGCTCTCGCCTGCGCAGCGGCGCCAGCGGCAGCGGAAGATCTGCTGCAGATATATCAGCAAGCGCATCAGGCCGATCCGACCCTGTCGATAGCCGACGCGACCAAGGGCGCGGTCGGTGAAGGCGTCGGCGAAGCGCGTGCGGCGCTGCTGCCACAGATCGGCGCCAGCCTCGGCTATCTGCATAGCGATGGCACGAGTTCCAGTTTCAGCCAGCAGCCCGACGGCACCGGAAATTACGTCTTGCTGCCGATCACCAGCGTCGGCCGCGATCGCCAACGTCAAGCGCAAGGCAGCTTGACCCAATCCCTGTTCAACTGGGGCAATATCACCCGCCTGCGCGGCGCGCGCGCATCCGCCGCCAGCGCCGACAGCGATTACGACGCCGCGCAACAGGATCTAATCGTGCGCACCGCCACCGCCTATTTCGCCGTGCTCACCGCCGAGGATCAACTCACCTTCGCCCAAGGCAACGAGAAGGCGCTGGCCAAGCAGCTCGATCAAGCCGAGCAGCGCTACAAGGTTGGTCTGTCCGCGATCACCGATGTGCACGAAGCGCGCGCCAATCACGACTCTGCACGCGCCCAGGTCATCACCGCGCAGAACGGACTCGATCAGGCGCGCGAGGCCGTCAGTCAGATCACCGGCAAGGATTTCGGCGACCTGAAAAAACTGCGCGAGCAGTTGCCGCTGGAAGAACCACAGCCGAATGGCTTGCAGGCCTGGGTGGATCTGGCGCTCAAGCAAAGCCCGGTGCTGACTTCCAGACGCCACTCACTCGACGCTGCCGATCTCAACATCTCGAGCCAGCGTTCCGGGCATCTGCCGACGCTGTCGGCATCGCTGGTGCGCACGGATACGCCAGCCTGGGGTACCAGCACCACGACCATCGGCAGTCACGATCTCGGCGCGTTTCCCACCCGAGGCCTGAATGGCGACACCACCATCGGCATCACCCTGAATGTGCCGATCTTCAGTGGCGGGCTGGTGCATTCGCAGGTGCGCCAAGCGGTGTTCCAGCGGGACGCCGCACAAGATCAACTCGAACTGGCACGTCGCAGCGTAGTCGCCACCACGCGCAACGCCTATCGCGCCGTGGTCGCCGGCATCGCCGAAGTCGAAGCGACCAAACAGGCCGTGATTTCCGCACAAAGTTCGCTCGATGCCACCCAGGCCGGCTTCGAGGTCGGCACGCGCACCATCGTCGAAGTGCTGACCGTGCAGGAACAATTATTCCAGGCGCAAAGCACGTATTCGCAGGCGCGCCATCAGTTCGTGCTCAGTGGCTTGCAGCTCAAGGCCGCGGCCGGCGTCGCCGACATCAAGGATCTGGAAGCGATCAACGCGCTGCTGGATTAGTCGATCCGGGCAAGTCCCCGTCCAGCATCGAATGGTGCCGAGCGCGGCCCCGGTGCCGGGTTCGATTTACCGCGGGCTGGATTCATGCCGCGCCGGCACCGGCACCGGCATCATCCAGCACTTTTTCCACAATACTCACCGTGCGCAGCACGCCACCCTGCTCGCGCTCGAACGCGGCGCGCGCGGCGGCGCCGATGGTGTGGCGCAAGGGCGCATCCGCCAGCAGCTTGATCACTGCCGCGCCAAGATCGCCGCCGCTGTCGATGCACAGCGCGGCGCCGACCTCGATCAGGCTGGCGGTGATTTCGGTGAAGTTGAAGGTCTGCGGGCCGACGATGACCGGCACCGAAAGCGCGGCGGGTTCGAGTACGTTGTGGCCGCCGATCGGTACCAGACTGCCGCCGACAAAGGCGACATCGGCGCAGGCATAGAACCGCAGCAATTCGCCGAGGGTATCGACCACGAAGCATTGCGTGTCCACCGTGGCACTGCCATCGTCACTGCGCGTGCTGGTGACGAAACCGAAATTCGCGCAGGCCAGCGCCACCGGCTTGAACCGCTCCGGATGCCGCGGCGCCAGCAGCAGCAAGGCGTCGGGAAACTGGCGCAGCACCGCCGCATGGGCCGCGAGCACCGGCTCTTCTTCGCCCTCGTGCGTACTCGCCGCAATCCATACCGGCCGCCGCGCCCCCCACGCAGCGCGCATGGTCTGCGCCTGGACTTTGAGTTCCGTCGGCACCGTCATGTCGTATTTCAGATTGCCGACGATGCCCAACCGCTCGGGTTCGGCACCAAGATCACGCAGTCGCGCCGCGTCAGTGGCCGACTGCGCGGCAATGTAATGTGCACTGGCCAGAGCACGCTGCGCCAACGGCCGCACCGGGCCGTAACCGCGCAGGCTTTTCTCCGACAGGCGCGCGTTGGCGACGATCAGTGGAATATGCCGTGCCGCGCATTCCAGGAACAGGTTCGGCCAGATTTCGGTTTCCATCACCACGACCAGCCGCGGTTGCACGCGATCGAGAAAACGCCGGATCGACGCCGGCAAATCGTAGGGCAGATAGACGTTGAACACGCGATTGCCATAAACCCGGCGCACGCGATCCGAACCGGTCGGCGTTACCGTGGTGATCACGAAGGGCGCGCCCTGATAACGCTGCATCAGCGCATCGATCAGCGGCAGCGCCGCATTGACCTCGCCCATCGATACCGCGTGAACCCAGATGCTGTCGCGGATGCTCGGGTTGTCGAAAAAGCCGAAGCGTTCGCGCCAGCGCGAGAAATAATCGGGATAACGCAAGCCGCGCACCGCTAGCCGGTACAGGATCACCGGCGTCAGCAGGTACATGGTCGAGGTATAGATGAAGCGCCGCAGCGGCATGAGGTCGCGCATGATGCCGCAAAGTATAACCGGCCTGCGCGGCTTGCCGGCCCCGCTGTGCCGGCGCGATCCCTGCGTGCCGGTTTTGCTACCATCGCCGCGTGCTTGCCACGCGGCGAGCCCGATCGAACCACGCACAGCGACCCGCCCCGATGATGACGATACGGATTCCGGCAACGCCGCACGCTCGCGCTTCGCGTGCGAAGCCGGCCATGTTCGCCCTGATCGTGCTGGCACTCGCTGCCGTGTGCATCCACACCTTGCTCAACGGCAACTACGGATTTCACCGCGATGAACTGGCCGCGCTCGACGACGCGCGCACGCTGGCCTGGGGCTATATCGCCTATCCGCCATTGACGCCGGCGATCGGGCATCTGGCCTTGTTCCTGTTCGGAACCTCGCTCGCCGGCCTGCGGTTTTTCGCAGCGCTCGCCTACGGCATTTCGATCCTGCTGACCGGCTTGATGGCGCGCGAATTCGGCGCCTCGCGCCAGGGTCAGTTGCTGGCCGCCACCGCCGTGGCGCTCGCGCCCGCCACGCTGCTGGGCGGCTCGTTGTTCCAGTACGTCGCCTTCGATTATCTGGCCTGGGTCGCCATCGCCTGGTGTCTGCTGCGCTTGCTGAATTCGGAAAATCCGCGCTGGTGGCTGGCCATCGGCACGCTGATCGGACTCGGCATGTTGACAAAGTATACTGTGCTGTTCTGGACTGCCGGTCTGGGCGTCGGCGTGCTGCTGACGCCGGCGCGGCGCTATCTGGCCAGCCCCTGGCTATGGCTGGGCGTGGCCGCTTCACTGCTGCTGTTCCTGCCCAACGCGATCTGGCAATGGCAGCACGATTTCATCTCGCTGGATTTTCTCCAGCACATTCACGCCCGCGACGTCGCCAATGGCCGCACCGACGGTTTCGCGATCCGGCAATTCCAGATCGGCGCCAGTCCCGTTGCCGCGCCGCTGTGGCTGGCCGGACTGTATTTTCTGCTGATCGATGCGCAAGGTCGGCGTTATCGCCTGCTCGGCTGGATGTACCTGGCCACGTTCGGCTTGCTGCTGCTGGCGCGCGGACGCGGTTACTATCTGGCGCCCGCCTATCCGATGCTGCTCGCCGCCGGCAGCATGATGTGGTTGCGCTGGCTGCAGCGCGTGTCCGCCGTCGCCGCACGCTGGGTGCAGACCTTGAGCTGGACCATCCTGCTGGTCTGCGGCATTGCGCTCGGCACTCTGCTCGTGCCGATCGCACCACTGCATTCGCGTCTGTGGGAAATCAGCGCCAAGGTGCACGACAATTTCCGCGAGCAGATCGGCTGGCACAATATCGTCGCCACGGTGGCGACCGTTTATGCCGGACTGCCCGAGCAGGACAAGGCCAACACGCGCATCCTGACCGGCAATTACGGTGAAGCCGGCGCCCTCGATCTGTATCACGATGCCTACCCGCTGCCGCCCGTCATCAGCGCGGTGAATTCCTACTGGTACAAAGGTTACGGCGAACCGCCACCGGATACGGTCATCGTGCTGGGCTATGATCGCGACGATCTCGCACAACTGTTCGCGGATTGCCGGCTGGCGGCGCAGGTCGTCAATCGCGCCAAGGTCGTCAACGAAGAGAGCCGCGATCACCCGGATATTTTCGTCTGCCGGCAACCGCGCGAACCGTGGTCTGTGCTGTGGCCGCATATGCGTCACTACGGCTAGGGAACCTCTCTGCAAAAGTCTCTTTTTCTGCCGTCATTCCGGCGAAAGCCGGAATCCAGTTTGACTTCATTGCTTTGAAAATCAAAATCAAGATGGATTCCGGCTTTCGCCGGAATGACAAATGGGGAAGTTTTGCAAAGTTCCCTAGCGCCCGACGGCGCCCTGCTGCTACCTTGCCACGCATGACGCCTTCGCCACCGGCTACACGCCCGCACAACCGTTTGCTGCATCCACGCTACTGGCCGGCGTGGCTCGGCCTGGGTGCGATCTGGCTGCTGGCACGCCTGCCCTATCGCGTCTTGCTCGGCGTTGGCCACGGCATCGGCACGCTGACTGCGCACCTGCCCGGCGAGCGCCGACGCGTCGCCGAGCGCAATCTGCAACTGTGCTTTCCGCAACTGTCAGATGGCGAGCGCACGTCATTGCTGCGCGCCACGCTCGCCGACCTCGGCCTGATGCTGGTTGAATTTGCACTGGCATGGATGGGCAGCGATCGCGCGATCGCCAGCGTGCCTTGTGCAATCGAAGGCCTGGAACATTTGCAACGATGCCGCGCGCAAAGCCGTGGCGTCCTCCTGGTCGGTGCGCATTTTTCCCATTTGGAACTTTGTGCACGACTGGTGTCGCAGCGCATTCGCATCGCCGGCATGTACCGGATCATGGACAATCCGGTGTTCGAGCGCGCCGTGCTGCGTGCGCGCCTGCATTACGCCGATGCGATGTTCACCAAAGACGATATCCGCCGCACGGTGACGTATCTCAAACGTGGCGGCATGGTTTGGTACGCACCGGATCAGGACATGCGCGGCAAGGATGCTGTCTTCGTGCCGTTCTTCGGGATTCCCGCCGCGACGATCACCGCGACCCACCATCTGGCGCGCCTGTCCGGCGCCGCGGTGATTCCGTTCTTTCACCGGCGCCGCGACGATGGCCGCGGCTATATCCTGCGCCTGGAAGCGCCATTGGAAAATTTTCCGAGTACCGACGTGGTTGCCGACACGGCGCGAGTGAACGTCGCGATCGAACGCATGGTGCGCGAGGCACCGGCGCAGTATTTGTGGGTGCACAAACGCTTCAAGTCGCGGCCGCCGGGAGAAATGTCGCTTTACTGAGTCAACGGAGAGAAGACGATGACGTTCCTGTTCATGCTGATCGGCGCCCTGCTCGCGCCCTATCTATGCGCTGCAGTGTTTGGCGAAAACACGGGCTGGACCAGTGCAGTATTCGGCGCGAGCATCGGTTTCTTGTTCGCGCAATTGCGCAGTGCGCATCGGCGCCTTGCCGATCTGGAGCGCAGCCTCGTGCAATTGCGCGGAACGCAGGCCGCGCAGAAAAGCGAGCGCGGTGCCGCGATTCCTACGGCAACACCAACGCCAGTCGCGGTACCGCCCGCAACGAAATCTGCGGAAGCAGCCGCCGCGCCAATTGCCAGCGCATCGCAGCGACCAGCGGAAAATAGCGTCGCGCAACCGGTGGCTGCATCGCCCGCAATCGCGCCCGTGGCGGTCACGCCGAGACCTGCAATACCAATTGCCAAGTCCACGGCAAGGCTGTTGACGCCATCGCGTCCGGATCCGCTTACCCAGGCAGCCGCACGAGTGAAGCAGTGGTTCACCGAGGGCAATGTGCCGGTAAAGGTCGGCGTGATCGTGCTGTTCCTCGGCGTCGGCGCCTTGCTCAAGTACGCGGCCGATTCCGGCTGGCTGCGCGTGCCGGTGGAGTTCCGTCTCGCCGGCATTGCAGTCGCTGCACTCGCGGCCCTTGTCTTCGCGTGGCGCAAGCGCTCGGCGCATCGCGCATTTGCGCTCAGCCTGCAGGGCGGCGCCATCGGCATGCTGATCCTGACGATCTTCGCCGCATTCCGGCTCTACAATCTGCTGCCTGCGGGTTTCGCGTTCGCGCTGCTGATCGTGGTCGTCGCCGGAGCCGGCGCGCTGGCAGTATTGCAGGATGCGTTGGCTCTGGCCGTACTGGCCATCGTCGGTGGCTTTCTCGCACCGATCCTGGTGGCGACAGACAGTGGCAATCATGTCGCGCTGTTCAGCTACTACGCGGTACTCAATACAGCGATCTTCGTGATCGCCTGGCTGCGGCCCTGGCGCGCACTGAACCTGCTCGGCTTCGCTTTCACGTTCGGCATCGGCGCCGCCTGGGGCGTGCTCAAGTATCGCCCCGAGTTGTTTTCGAGTACTGAACCGTTCCTTTTGCTATTTTTTGCTTTTTATCTTTTGATACCTTTGCTGTATGCGCGCCGACTGGCGTCAGATCGACGCGATCTGATCGATTCCGCGCTCGTGTTCGGCATGCCTCTGCTCGCTTTCCCGCTGCAGGCAGCCCTGTTGCATGGTGAACGCATGCCGCTGGCGTGGAGTGCACTCGGCGCCGCCGCAATCTACACCGTGCTGGCCGCGCTTGAATTGCGCCGCCTTGGCTACCGCTTGCTCGGCCAATCGCATGCCCTGCTCGCGCTCGGCTTCGCTACGCTGGCCGTGCCATTGGCGCTGTCGGCCCGCGCAACCGCTTGCACCTGGGCGATCGAAGGCGCCGCCCTGCTCTGGCTCGGTCTGCGTCAGCAACGTCGACTACCGCGCTGGATTGGCTACGGGTTGCAAGCCTGCGCCGGACTTGCCTTCGTCTACGGTTACGGTGGCGCGACCGACGCCACCGCGATTTTGAACGGCGAATTCTTCGGCATGCTGCTGATCGCGCTTGCCGGACTCGTCAGTGCACGCCTGCTCAGCCATGCCAACGACCGCGCGCCGCTGACTGTGTTGTTTTTCGTCTGGGCCTGGGGTTGGTGGCTGGCCGCCTGGGGCAACGAGATTGAACGTTTCGCGCCGGCTGGGCTGCAATCAGATTGGTGGCTGGCCTTGATCGCCGTCACTGGCGCGCTGGGTGCCGAAGCTTTTCGTCGTCTGCATTGGCGCGAAAGTGCGTGGCCGGCACTGGCGTTGTTCGCACTCGCGCCGCCCTTGCTCGCATTCATCGCAGTGGACAATCGCGGCCCGCTCGAAGGTTGGGGCGCCGCCGCCTGGAGCGTATGGCTGATCGCCGCATTGATGGCGCTGAATGGTCTTGCCAAGCGCCAGCAGCGATTTGTTCACATTGTCCTCTTTGTGTTTTTGTGGACCATCGCTCTGATCCTTGGCGTCGAATTCGGCCACGTCGCCGATTTGCATCTGGCGCTCGATGATGTCTGGATTGGCTTGGCCACACTGGCGCCCCTGGCTGCACTATTCTGGCTGGTGCTCGCCCGCGCCGCGCTCGTGCGCTGGCCCGATGCCACTGCAGCCGAACGTCTGCGTCCCTGGCTGCTCGTCAGCGTTGCTGTCGTGCTTGGCATCGCTTGGTTTGTTGGGCTGCTCATCGAGGGCCAACCGGCGCCACTGCCGTATCTGCCCCTGCTCAATCCGCTGGAACTCTCGCAGTTCGGCTTCCTTCTGCTGTTGCTGGCCTGGTACCGGCGCGCCGCCGAGGAAGGTCACGCGCAGCTCGATGCCGAATTCCGCGCCCGCGCATTGGCCGTGGCCGGCGTGATCCTGCTCACCGCGATCACCTTGCGCAGCGCACATTTTCTCGGTGGCGTGGCGTGGAGCGCGGCGCTGTGGGAGTCTCCGTTGGCGCAGGCGGCGCTGTCGATCGTATGGACCGTGGCCGGCATTGCCGCCATGCTGCTCGGCAAATGGCGCGGCTCGCGCGCGGTCTGGATCGGTGGTGGTGCGCTCATGGGTATCGTGATCCTCAAGCTGCTGTTGATCGATCGCCAGCACCTGCAGGATCTGGCGGCGATCGTCGGCGTACTTGTCGTTGGTGTGTTGCTGATCGGCGTTGGTTACTTCGCGCCCGTACCGCCACGCAACAAGGGAGAAAACGCATGAATATTCGATGCCTTGCCGCATTTTCCCTTTTGCTACTTTTTGCGACCGCGCCCGCCGCTACACCGGACGACTACGCTTACGCCTGGCCACTACAAACCACAAGTGACAGCGCCGCGTGGCAGGTCGAATTGACCCCGGAGATCTATGCGGCGATCAGTACGGCCGATCTGCGCGATCTCGAGGTCGTCGATGCCGCAGGCGAAGCCGTACCGCTTGCTCCCTATCGTACGCAGACGAGCAGCGTCAGCCATGACAATGTGGTCAGTCTGCCGATGTTTACCCTGCCGGTAACATCGGCTGGGGGAACGGCAAACTCCGAGGACGAAGCGATCCGCCTGCATATCGAGCGTGGGCCAGATGGAAAGCTGCGTCGTCTGGATGCCGACGTTGGCAACCTCGTACCGACACAGGCCACAAAGAGCGATTTGCTGCTCGATGCCAGCGCATTGCATGAACCGCTGGCAGGATTGCTCGTCGACTGGAGCGCCGATGAGGCCAATGTGAGCGCGCAATTTGCGATCAGCGGCAGCGATGACCTGCAGCAGTGGCACGCTCTCGTCGCGAATGCGACGGTGTTGCGGCTCACTCAAGACGGCAACGTGCTCAACCGGCATGAGATTGCGCTTAATGGCGCGCGCACCGCTTATCTGCGCCTGCGCAGACTCGACGATGGCCCCGCGCTGCCACTTCTCGCCATTCGAGCACGCACCGTAGCGCGCTCGACTGCTACACAACCTGCGCGCTTGTGGATTGCGGCCACACTCGATGGTAGCGATACCCAGCATCTGGATTCCATACTGCCCGCCAGTGATGGCCAACACCCGATCGCGTACCGCTACCATCTGCCGGCTGCCTTGGCGGTTGAGACTATCAAAGTGGAACTTGCCGACGACAATTCGCTCGCACGCTTGAACCTGCTCAGCCGCTACCGTAGTGGCGCGAATGACCGGGATCCATCTGCATGGGCGCAGCGCGGCAGTTTTGTCGCTTTCCATCTGCGCGAGGGCAATGCCGTAGTCGGCAACGATGAATTCCCGGTATTCGCTGCCGGCCGTGCCCGTGATTGGCGTATCGAACTTGCCACGCCGCTCGCGCATGCGCCGAGCATGTCCGCGGCCTATGAACCGGATCGTTTTGTGTTTCTTGCCCAAGGCAATGGCCCTTACCGACTGCTCGCAGGCAGCGCTCGCGCACGTCGCGGCGATTACCCGGTCGATACTGCGTTGGCCCAACTGCGCGCCAAGCTCGGCGCGGATTGGCAGCCGCCGCTGGCGATACTGGGATCGCGCGCGGTGTTGCAAGGTAATCGTGCGCTCGAAGCAGCACCACCCGCACCGATCCAGCGCGACTGGAAAACCTGGTTGCTGTGGGCTGTGCTGGTCGCCGCGGCGGCGTTGATCGGCGGACTCGCGTTGAGCTTGATGCGCGAACCGAAGCGCAAAGATTGACGAGAAGAATCAAGGTTAGCTTGAACCAACTTAAGCTCTCCTCTAGCGAGGCTCGTCGCCACGCCGTCGCGCCTCGTATACTTTTGCGTATTTTATAAAAACGTAGAATGCGCCGGTGGCGGCACTGATGAAGCCGGCCCAGCCGTTGAGAAAATAGCGCTTGAAAAGATACTGGCGCAGGAAGAATACCGGCGGATACAGCAGCATGCGCACGCCGAGGAAGCGCTGACGCCGGCGCAATTTGTCGGCAACGAGTCCACTCGAATACGCGTTGATCTTGTCGACCTTGGTGCGGATATCCGGTTCGCCGTAATGCAGCAGGATTGCACTGCGCAGCGTGCGCACCGGGCCGTCGACTTCGGGCGCGGCGTGTACGGGCACCGCGTTCATGTGTCCGCGGCGGCGATCGAACAAGCGCAGATGCGTGTTCGTCCACGACCAGCGATGCTGAAACGTCCAGAACATCTGCTCGCGCCGCGGCAAGCGAAAACCGGCAAAAGATGGCGCTTGCAACGCCTCCTCGATCGGTCGCCGTGCAGCGGCGGTCAGCGCCTCGTCGGCATCCAGCAGCAATACCCAGGCATGCGCGGCCTTGTCGATGGCGGACTGCTTTTGCGCGCTGTAACCGGCAAACGGTTCGGTAAACATCCGCGTTTTATACTTTGCCGCAATTTCCAATGTTGTATCTGTACTGCTGGAGTCGAGCACGACGATGTCGTCGGCGAAGGCGAGGCTGGCGAGGCAGCGATCCAGCGTCCCCGCATTGTTGAATGTAGTGACGACGGCCGATAGCGGTTCACGCGCCATTGCGATATTCCGCGCCCAGTGCCGCGCAATACAGCGCCAGCAGCCAC
>JANWJJ010000017.1 GCA_025451955.1 Rudaea sp.
ACGCGCAACGAATCGCTGTCCGGCAACTCCTCGCCCCAGACGCGGGTTTCCAGATCCTGGCGCGTGACCACCGACGGGCTGGATTCCATCAGGTGCTGCAACAGTTTCAATCCGATCGGATTGAGCTGGATCGACTTGCCGCCGCGGGTGACCACGAGCGTGTCGAGATTGTAGGTAAGATCAGCCAATTGCAAAATGCGACTTTGTACACCTTTACCGCGGCGCGCGAGCACGGCCAGTCGCGCTTCGAGTTCCTGCAACGCAAAGGGTTTGACCATGTAGTCGTCGGCGCCGGAATCGAATCCGGTCAGCTTCTGATCGAGCGCGTCGCGCGCGGTGAGCATCAGCACCGGCGTCTGCCGGCGTGCTTCCTGGCGCAACTTCTTGCACAGTTCCAGGCCATCCATTCCGGGCAGTGTGAGATCGAGAACCAGGGCATCGAAATCGTGGACGACGGCCAGGTGCAGGCCGGTAACGCCGTCGCCGGCGAAATCCACGACATGACCTTTTTCTTCGAGGTAATCGCCGATATTGGCGGCGATATCGCTATTGTCTTCAATCACCAGAATGCGCATGGGCACAGAGGATACTCGCGTAGAGGGCAGCAGTGTTCGGAATGAAGTGCTTGAGCGGAAGTGTTTGAGATAGGGAACCGCGAAGAAGGTTCCTGAGCCACCAGGTTCCCGCAGGGTACCGGTCGGCGCGGGCAATAAAAAGGCCCAAGGAGGTGTCATTGGGGGAACACACCTGCCTTGGGCCTAAAGCTACTGCCCCGATTACCGTAATCCGCCTGTCACCTGACCTGACTTAGGAGTGTCGAGCAGAACTTACAGTGGGGTCGATACTAGGGGCGGCACGATTAAATTCATGTTAAGTCGGCCATGCACTTTCGTTAACTGCAACAACAAGTCACTCGCCCGGCCGACGGCAAATCAACGAACCGGTAAGCTGCTGACACGTCGCACCGGAATCGTCAGCGGCCCTGGCATGCAGGGTAAAGGTAAAGGTCTGGGTGTAGCGGTCACTCGACTGCGATGCCGGGAATCGCCATGCGGCCAACGCCGCTTTTGCCGCCGCGTCGAATTCGCGATCCGGCTGCGCATGCACGACACGGACATCACGCACACGGCCATCGGCACCGACAGCGAATTCGAGTTCGACGTTACCCTCGATTCCCGCCGCCATCGCTCGCGACGGATACGCCGGAGCAACGACATGCAATGGCGACGGTTTCGCATCGACTGCGGATGGCGGCGGCGATAACGGAACCGACACAGGTTCAGCAATGTCGGCAATTCGCGTCGCCACGGGCGTGGCCACAGCAAGATCATGCACGCGATCGAGATGACTCGCCGCCCCGATGTTCACGCGCGGTCGTGCAATATGTACCAGCGCCGGTGCGGACGTCGTGTCCTCGGCGGCGGCTTGCGCATTCGGCGATGCTGTCATCGGCACAATGGTCGGAATGGACGAAGGCATCGGCACATTCGAAACTGCCGCGGCGGCCAATCGCGGATTGCCGCTGACCATGGCCAGCGTTTGGGCCGGCGCCGCCGACAATGCAACGCTGAGTTCCGATGCCACATGCTGCGGCCGCCATGCCAGACAGACCACGGCGGCAGCCGCAAGCAGCAACGGCCAGGCGTTGCTGCGTGGCAGTGGATCGAGCATTTCGGCAACACCAACGATACGGCGAATGCGTGTCAGCAGCACGCCTCCGCCGGCACCGAGCGCCGGTGCGATCAGATTCAAATCGTGGCGCAGTTCTTCGAGATTGGCCAGCGCGCGCGCATAGGTCAATGGATTGCCATTGGCCACGCTCAGTACCAGATCGTCGCAGCAACTCTCGCGCGCATTGCGCACGTCGCGCGAAATCCAGTGCACCACCGGATGATAGAACAGCACGGTTTCTATCACGACCTGGAACAGGTTGGCCAGATAATCCCAACGCCGGATATGCCCGAGTTCATGCGCGATGATCAGTTCGATCTGTTGCGGCGTGAATCCGCTGAACATGCTCGCCGGCAGCAGGATCACCGGCTTGATCCAGCCGATCAGCATCGGCGTGACCGCGCTGGCCGAACACAGCAGGCGCACCGGTCGCACCAGACCGAAACGTTCGCACGCGCGCGCCAGATAGGTGCGCCAGTAAGCTGAGGGTTCGCTCGCCTGCCGCACCAGCCGCGACAAACGGCGCCAATGCCATAACGAACGCAGGGCAATGAGCGACACGCCGCACAGCCACACGGCGACGAACCACGGCAGCAGCGGCTTCATATCCCAACTCGACGCCGCACGATCCGCGACGGCGCCAATTGTGCCGGCGGTCGTGCCGGCGAGCAGAGGTAACCCGGTAGCGGCGACCGCATGGCCGGCCGTGTCGGAAACCGGCCACAGGAAAATCATGGTGAACAAGGGACACGCCGCCAACGCGAGCAAAAAGCCCATCCCGAGGCGATAGCGTGCGCTGACGCCGATGCACATTGGCCGTAACAGCAGATAGATCAGACCCAGCAAGGCGCCCTGCCACAGGAAATGCAGCAGCGTCGAGCCCAGCACGTCGATCCCGAAAAAGAATCCCTGCGGCAGAGTCATCTCAACCCCCTTCCGACTCGATCTTGTTCAGCAGCGCACGGATTTCCTTCAATTCCTCGCGCGACGAACCCGGATGGTTACCCAAGGCGTGCAGTACCATCTGCGATGCCGAGCCATTGAACAGCCGTTGCACCATGTCCGCAAGATAACGCTTCTGTGCGCG
Organism: Rudaea sp.; assembly: GCA_025451955.1. Taxonomy (GTDB): domain Bacteria; phylum Pseudomonadota; class Gammaproteobacteria; order Xanthomonadales; family Rhodanobacteraceae; genus Rudaea. Next base: position 2,759 of record JANWJJ010000017.1, read on the forward strand.
CTGCTTGTTTACTGCCGATCGATAAACGTGGGCGCGCTGCGAATCGTCGCGCTCGACCAGACCCTTGGCGTGCATGATCTGCATCAGCTTCAGCGCTGTCGTATATCCGGCGCCGTTGCTGCCATAGAGCGCTTCGTGCACTTCGCGCACCGTGCACGGACCGCGCTCCCACAGCACCTGCAGGATGTCCAGTTCGGCCTCCGTTGGCCAAGGTGTATCGAGTTTACGCCGCGAAATCATATCGACTGGGCCGGACATTTAATCCCCGCTTTTTTGCCGGGGAACTTGGAGCCTGTCCTCCAGGTATTCCCGATCATGCTGCTGGTTCATTAGCTCGCCATAGGTGCGGCAGGTAGTCACAGGTACACCATCGAGCTTCATCTGTTCGCAGATGCGGGCCGAATCCTGGCGAAACGAATCCAGCGTCTGCCTGACCAGAGGCTTGTCGACAAAGCGGCTTTGACCGCTCGCGGCACACACGGCAGGCAATGCGAACATGGTCAGCACAAAGTCAGGCTTTTCTTCATGATCGGACTCCGCAGCACTTGGAGTTTGCAAGTACTGCGTAAATGATCGTACTTGCAGCGCATATGGATGTCAACGATAAATTTCGTAGATCCGTTCCGACTCACGTCTTCGCCGCGCGCCGTTTGCGCACGCGCCGGGCAAGGTATTCGACGATTTCGCCGGCCACATCCACGCCGGTGGCGGCTTCGATGCCTTCCAGGCCCGGCGAGGAATTGACTTCCAGCACCAGCGGCCCACGCCGGGCGCGCAGCAAATCCACGCCGGCGACGTTAAGCGACATCGTGCGCGCGGCACGCAAGGCGATATCGATTTCGGCGGGGCTCAATTCGGCCGGCGTCGCCGTGCCGCCGCGATGCAGGTTGGAACGGAACTCGCCCGCACGCCCCTGCCGGCGCATTGCCGCAACGACTTTGCCACCGACCACGAAACAGCGGATGTCGGCACCTTTGGCCTCGCGGATGAATTCCTGCACGAGAAAATTCGCGTACAGCCCGCGGAAGGCCTCGATCACGCTCTGCGAGGCGGAATGTTTTTCCGCAAGCAACACGCCCTGCCCCTGCGAGCCTTCGTTGAGCTTGATCACATGCGGCGGGTCGCCGAGCATCGCCAGCAGGTCGGCGGTATCGTCGGGATTGTCACCGAACACCGTGACCGGCAAACCGAGGTCTTCGCGCGCGAGCAATTGCAGACAACGCAACTTGTCGCGCGCACGCAGGATTGCATCCGATGAATTGGGCGTATATACGCCCATCATCTCGAACTGCCGCAACACCGCCGTGCCGTAAAACGTGATCGAGGCGCCGACGCGCGGAATCACCGCGTCGTAATCGGCCAGCGCGCGGCCCTTGTAATGCACGGAAAAATCGTTCGGCGCGATGCGCATGTAACAGCGCAGCGGGTCAAGCACGCGCACACGATGCCCGCGCGCGCGCGCCGCCTCGACCAGGCGCCGGGTCGAGTATAGTTTTGTATTACGCGACAAAATAGCTATTTTCACATGGCTTCCAATTTCTTGCGTCCACGCTGCCGTCCGCAAACATATGTCAGATCCGGATCGATGCGAAAACGTCCGCGCAACGCCGAACGCCCAAGCAGCATCGGAAACAGCATATCGCGGCGATTGGTCAGATTGATTTCCGCCTCCCAACTGGCGCCGGCCAGGCAGACCACAGTACGAATGAACCAGCGCGCCGTGGTATGCCCGCCCGAATCGGTGACTTCGCGGCGATCGTGCGCAAGCGCCTCGCACATGACCAGGTTCGCGCGGCGGCGACCCGGCGCCAGCGCGAAGCGCAGCCAGGTGCGGCCATCGCGTTGGTATTCCTCGATCGAGGCAATATGCAGCGACGACGAGCGCGCACCGGTATCGATCTTGGCCTTGATCGCCGGCAAGCCCAACTGTGGCAGCGCCAGCCATTCGCGCCAGCCGATGAGGGGAAGATCGAGCATTGCTGCGGCCACGCGGGTGATATAGCTGCATCAAACCGCCGCTGCGCACGGCGCGGAGCGATTCACCTTGGGTCAAGCCTCGATGGATCGGGCCGCAATCGCAAGGATGGAGCGGGTGAAGGGAATCGAACCCTCGTCAGTAGCTTGGGAAGCTACAGCTCTACCATTGAGCTACACCCGCGTGCGCGCGGATACTCTACGTGGTCGGCTGTCCACGGGCAATGGCGCGCACATGGACGCCGCAGCTATCCCGCAGATGAACGGCAGCGCGCCCAAAGCGATTTCGGAAAGTCCCCATTCAGCTTCACTGCGCTTAAGATATGGGCGTAAAGTGAGGGGTCTGGGGCCAACCGATTTTCGTGTGCGCATCGGCTGCTTCCACAGACCGGTTCTTTTCTTACGTCGTGTGACGCAAAGGAGCATTTCGTCATGTTCAGACCAATCCGTTTTGCAGTCCTGCTTGCCGGCATGGCCCTGGCGGCCAGCGCCTTCGCGCAACCCGCGCCGGATACGCAGAATCAAGCCGATCCGCCCACGCGCGTCGCGCGCCTGGCATTCATCCATGGTGACGTGAGTTTCGTCCCCGCCGGCGAGAACGACTGGGTCGAAGCGCAACTTAATCGTCCGCTGATTACCGGCGATAAGCTATGGACCGATTCCAATTCACGCGCTTCGCTGGAAATCGGCACGTCGGCGATCCGCATGGATCAGCAGACCAGCTTCGATTTCCTCAATCTCGACGACAAGACCGCCCAGATGGAGCTGACCCAAGGCGCGCTGAACCTGCGCGTGCGACGGCTTTACGACGGCCAGGTTTACGAGGTCGATACGCCAACCCTGGCCTTCGTGGTCAATCGCGTTGGCGAATTCCGCATCGACGTGCAGCCCAACGGCACATCGACGATCGTTACCGTGATCCATGGCGGCGGCGATGTCTACGGCGAAGGCGGCGCACGTTTCAGCGTCGAGGAAGGTCAATCCGTGACCTTCAACGATCCGCAGTTACAGAATTACCAGAGCAATAATCTGCCGCCGCCGGATGCGTTCGACGATTTCTGCTCACAGCGCGATCAGCGTTGGGACAATTCCGGATCACGCCGTTATGTTTCCGAAGACGTGATCGGCTACCAGGATCTGGACGACAACGGCTCGTGGAACGACGTGCCTGAATATGGCAACGTCTGGTATCCGACGTCCGTGCAGGTCGGCTGGTCGCCCTATCACAACGGCCACTGGGGCTGGGTCGGCGCCTACGGCTGGACCTGGATCGACGATGCACCCTGGGGTTTCGCGCCGTTCCACTACGGCCGCTGGGCCTACATCGGCAACCGCTGGGGCTGGTGCCCGGGTCCGGTCGGCGTGCGTCCGTACTATGCGCCGGCGCTGGTGGCCTTCGTCGGCGGCGGTGTCGGCTTCTCGGTCGGCGGCCCGATCGGCTGGTTCGCGCTGGGCCCGCGCGACGTGTATTTCCCGAGTTACCGCGTCAGTCGCGGCTATTTCACCAATATCAATTCGCGCAACACGGTGATCAACAATACCGTGATCAACAACTATTACGGCAACTATTCGCGCGGTAACGTGAATTACGGCCAGATCAACTACGCCAACCGCAATATCGCCGGCGCCGTCACCGCCGTACCTGCCGCAGCCTTCATCGGCTCGCGTCCGGTTGCCGGTGCGGCAATCGCAGTCAATGCCCGCACGTTTGCCAACGCACGCGTATCGGGTTTTGCCGCGGTCGCCCCGACACGTGCCAGCCTCGCGCCGGCAATTGCCGCGCGTGGCCGGCCGGGTGCTGCCGTGCTGAATCGTCCGATCGTCGCCGCGACCCGTCCGCCGGCACCTGTCGCTTCGTTTGCGCAGCGTCAGACTCTGCTGGACAAGAATCCCGGCCGTCCCTTGAATGAACGGGAGTTGCGCGCGCCAGTAGTTGCAGCAGGCGCCGTGGCTGGTGCCGCAGCCGTTGGCATCGCCGCACGCCGGAACGTGAATGTCGTTACTCAACACGGCGCTCCCGTGCGCGCAGCCGCTCCGGCTTTGCCGGCACGCGCCGGCGCCGCAGAGCTCAATCCGCACGCCGCACCGGTGTCTCGCGCCAATCCAGTGACACGCCCCGCGACCAACGTCAGCCGCCCGAACGCGATCACGACGCCAAATCGTCCTGCCGCTGCGGCCACCGAACAACCGCGGCATCTGGACTCCTCGCGGTTCGCGCATCCAGGAGCCAGCCCGGCACCGACTCGCGAGAACGCAGCGCAACGTCCGGTGCAAGTCGCGCCTGCACGCGCCGCCACACCCAGCGAAGGCGCGCGCAGCACGGCACCGGCGAATCGTCAGGAATACCGGAAACCGACGCCGCAACCCGTAGCGCCGCCGCGCCAGGAATATCACCAAGCTACGCCGCAACGTGAAACCGTAGCACCGCCGCGTCAGGAATATCACCAGCCGACGCCGCAGCCCGCTGCGCCAGCGCGCCAGGAATACCGCCAAGCAGCGCCGCAACGCGAAGCAGCGCCGCCGCGTCAGGAATATCATGCGCCGGTGCAACAACAACGCAGCGTACAGGAATATCAGCGCCCGGCACCGCGTCAGGAAGCGCCGCGTCAGGCGGCACCGGCTCCGGCACACTCGCGCGAGCCGGAAAAAAAGGACGACGACAAGAAGCATGGCGGCTGAGCTTCAGCCACACGGAAATCACCAAGCGCCCGGCAACCCCGGGCGCTTGCGTTTTCCGGACCAGGATTCGGTCCGGGTTCGCAGGCGCGACGCATCGGACTACACTACGCAGATGCTGAAAATCCTCCTCAATGGCGTCGAACACGAACTGACCGGAACTCCGTGCGTCGCCGACCTGCTGGCGGCGAATGGCTA